>CAYGBH010000197.1:0-7574 GCA_964348055.1 uncultured Pirellulales bacterium | reverse complement strand
ATTTTGGCAGATAAATAGTAACGCTGGGATTCTTTTCAAGGAAGCTACCCAATCCGCCCGTATGGTCGCCGTGAATGTGAGAGAGAACAACTATATCTAAACTGTCAGGCTCTATGGCCGACTTTTCCATATTATCGAGCAGAGAGCGGCCACCACCGGTATCGAGGAGAATGGTTTTCTCAGTTCCGGTAAAAATTGCGGAAAATCCCCAGGCGGTCCCTAGCCCCTGTTTGCAGGGGTTATTGTCATATACAACTGTAATGACGAGATTACTAACACCTGCCGTAGATTCAACTTTGGTTTCTTTATTCATAAGCAGCAATTATAACTGCTAAACCGGCAAGATGGCAACTCGCATAAGGAAAACGCAGACTTCTCAAGGGTAACGGGCAGGCCCCCCGACTTCCGACGTACTAAGAGGTTGAAAGAAGCCGATAATATAGGTGACACAATATGGTAACACTATCTCACTCTTGGCGAAAGTGCCAAAATCTCCCTTGACATTTCTACTTCAATTAGATAGACTGTATGGTATTCTCAGGAAAGGTAGTGAGGAGGTGCTTTTTTGTATCCTATTAGACTACCCGTCCCAACAACAGTTGTTCTATGCCGGTTTTTTATTGTTCGCTCACAAAATTGGATGTGTAAGATGAAACATCTAACGCTGATTTTGTCGGTATTTTCCGTGTTGATAGTAACCTCAAACAAAGGATTGGGGGGTGATTTACTACTCAATCTCGGGCCTGAAGAGCTCGTTCAAGCCAACGGCGTGGACATCAAGGTGCCCGGTTACTCCGTGCCGTCCTTCGTGGACTGGAATAACGACAACCTGAAAGACCTGGTCATCGGCGAGGGTGGAGGCAGTGGGGATGCGAAAGTCCGCGTGTACATTAATGTGGGAACCGAACCGAATCCGCAGTTCTCAGATTACTTCTACGCCCAGTCCGAGGGGGCTGATCTGACTTGTCCTGCGTCCGGCTGCCTGGGATGCTTCCCACGGATGGTCTATTGGGATGACGACATGCGCAAGGATTTGCTTATAGGTCAGGCCGATGGAACCGTCAAAATCTTCCTGAATATCGGCACCGATGAAAGCTCAATGTTCGATAGCGGGACAGCGTTGCAGGTCGGTTACCCTGGCTTAGAGGCGGACCTTGATGTGGGTGCTCGAGCGACTCCCACCACCGTCGATTGGAACAACGATGGCAAGACCGACCTGGTCGTTGGAGGTCTCGATGGCAAGATACACATTTACCTCAACTGTGGCTGCGGCGGCGCCATCCCACCGCGTTTTTATTTCTCACAGCCCTCGGGACAATTCGCTCAGGCAAACGGCCAGGACCTGATTGTATACGGCAAACGGTCGAGTCCTGCGATTTGCGATCTGGACGGCGACGGCAACAAAGACATTCTTACCGGCAACACCAACGGCCAACTACTGTTCTACAAAAATGTAGGAACCGACGCCGAGCCGAACTTCTCGGATTACTCGCTCGTAAAGTCTGACGGCGTCGATATCGACCTTCCGGACTCGCCACGCTCGAGGCCGTTCGTCTGCTTCTGGACGGGAGACGGCTACTTTGGCCCGATAGACGGCTACCCCGATGTGCTGATCGGAGCCGCCGACGGAAAGGTGCACCTGTACCGAGGCATACCCACACCCGGTGATATAGACGGTGACGGCAATGTGGACTTCGTGGATTTCGCCTTGTTTGCTGCTCATTGGCGGCAAACCGACTGCGGCCAATGCGGCGGAGCCGACTTAACCGACGATGGGAGAGTGGATATCGATGATTTGTGCCGGTTTACTAAAAACTGGCTGATAGGTCTTGGATACCCATTTCCCAATACGTTGCAAAATGAGAACCCCCTTGAATAGCTGTTTGTACCGAATGGCGTTTCCTTAAGCGTTTTTTCGGACTAATCGTTTCGGCCGTAAAACCAATGCGCATCAATCAATTCGTAATCGATGATTTCATCGGGGCTGAAAAACAGTTTGATTTCTTGCTCGGCCGATGCAGGACTATCCGAGCCGTGAATGAGGTTGTATCCTCTTGAACAGCTAAAGTCCCCCCGAATAGTACCAGGCTCAGCATCGTAGCCGAAAGTAGCCCCTATCATCTTGCGAACTATATCTATGGCGTGCTCAGCTTCCCAGACCGTTATAAGCACCGGTGCCGAAGACAGATATTGTATCAGGCCTTCAAAAAACGGTTTTCCGCGATGAATAGCGTAGAGTTGACCAGCCAGCTCTTCGGAGATTTGCACAAATTTGGCGGCAACGAGCTTAAGGCCTTTTTTCAAATCGCCCGATTATCTCACCAGCTAAATGCCGCTGTATACCGTCCGGCTTGACAATGATTAAAGTGCGTTCTGTCATTCAAAGATATTTTCGATTTCCACCCACCGAAGGCGGGTTTAATCCCAACCCAGCGTTACCGGGTGATTTTCAATTGACACTTGAATTTTGGAAATTATATTCCCTTGGCGACAATGTAAATTTCGACCCGTCTGTTTTGTGGATTGCCTTTTTTGTTAGGCTTGTTTTCCACAATCGGCCGGTATTCGCCAAAGCCTCGTATGCTCATTCGCTCAGACTCAACATTGTTCTTTGCCATTATGTCCAGCACAGATATTGCTCTGTGCGCGGACAGGTGCCAGTTGGTCGGATGCTTTGCGCGGGTTGCCGCTGTGGCGATGCGAATATCGTCCGTGTGGCCGGCGATGATGACGTCGAACTTCTTGCCGTCTTCCGAGTTCAAAATCGTGCAGAGCGACTTGACGGCTTCGACGGCTGACGCGGCCACTGTGTCGCTGGCCAACTCAAAAAGCAAGTCGCTCCTAAACTTCACAATGCCCCGGCTCGAATCGTACGTAACCATATCGGACCCTTTGGCAAAGTCCTCTAACATTGTGCTCAGTTCCACCGGCAGTGCCGCTCCGCCGTAAAGCAACCTCTGTTGCATCGAAGCAATCAAATCCTTCTTTTTGGCAATGTCTTCCTCAAGCGCAGCGACTGTTTGTTGCAGCGTCTCTACTTCGATATTACTCTTGCCTCGAGCATCACTAAGTCGTCTTTTATACTGCTCAAGCTGTAGCGTGCTAACTTGCAGCTCGCTCTCAAGCTCCGCTATCCGCTCTCGCTGCGTATCGTTCTGGATTCGCAGGTCCTGTAGCTCCGACTCGCAACCACTTACCAGCAGGCCACAAGCACATACAAGAAAAATAACTGAAAGTGTGACAGTTCGCATCATTCAATCCTTTCCAAGAAAAATAAGACAGTTTCTCTTGACCATCCCTAAAATACTCAAGCTCTTTATTTACAAACCGTTATAGCCCCGTGAATTTTGCGTTCACCACCCTCGCCCACAAATAAAACCGATTTGTGTCTGTCCGTCAAGAATAAATTACAAAATATACAATCCATTAGCAGCTTTTTCTTAGCTGGAAAATAATACCGGACGAGGTGGTCCGATTGCCCTACCCCCTATGAAAGGATTGCACAGCGAGATGCCCCTTTTACCGGGTCGAAAAGAATCGAGAGGAAACTACCATGCCGAATGCCGAGCCTGTCACGACCTGGCACCGCCATCCGCTACGACTCGATGCGTTAAGTCGCATCGCGGCGAGAGCAAGCTTCCAAGGCGGCCTTGATCCGTTTGTAGGGTGTTCGTCTTACGACTTTATCGGCAGACCTTGCTTATCTGTAAACTTTCCCATCACGATCATGACGAAGTCGATGAGTACCCAAACGCCAAGCCCACCGAAAGTAAACAGCTGGAGAAGTCCGGTTCCAGTCTTTCCAGCATAGAAACGATGCGCGCCAAGAAAACCCAAAAATAAACACAGCAATATTGCCATCAGAAAATTCTTGTTGCTCTTGCCCATAATATTGGCTTCTTTGGGTTTCTTTAGCTCTTTAGGTTTTTTCTCTGTCTTGGCTTCTGAGGCTTTCGAGGCCTTTTTAGCTTTAGACTTTTTGGACTTTTTAGCCTTTGTAGCAGTTCCGCCCCCGCCGCTGAGCATAAAAGCCGCACCAGTTATCAAAACAGCTACCCCAGCAACCCCACCCATAATGTACCAGATTAGACCCTGTATGCTCGCCACAATCGAAGGCACCACCTCAAATAGACCTGCCAAAGCCACCACTGCGGTGTAAACAACAACCACCAACGGCAAAAACAGCAGCATCCCAAAAATATTACTTTGCGTATCTGGAGCCAGCTCAATATATGGTTGAGCTAATGCCGGGATCTCCGGAGTGGGTTGGGGCCCGACAAACTCCTCCTCTTCGGTGAGGATTTGCTCTGCCTCAGCAGCCACGTCCGCTGCAGAACCGGCTTCAGCCGGCTCCTGGCCTTCACCCTCAGCCGTGTAAATTTCGTCAAGAATACCGCCTAATGAAGTATCATCAGCCTGCAGCGAAAGGTCCAACAGGCCAGAACCGCTTCCGAAGCTATCCAGATTTACATCTTCTTCGATCTTTTCCAACGGCACTTCAGGCGTTGTGCCTCTTGTACCCGTTATCCCTGGTGGGGCTGTGGTCTCGGCCAACGTATCATCTGTTATTTGGTAATCACGGTCAGTTTCCCCGAGAACGCTGATTCCTTCGCCGGTTATAGCGGTGTCAGCATCGGTCAATTCACTTGGTGGCACTGACACACCAGTTTCCGGTGCCAACAAAATCTCATCTGTGTCTGCCGCCTGTTCCTCCAGTGACGGCTCTTCAAGTCCCGGAGCCTCCATTGCCGGTTCTTCAAGTTCTGGAATCTCCATTGCCGGTTCTTCAGGTTCTGGAGCCTCCATTGCCAACTCTTCAGGTTCCGGAGCCTCAAGTGCCAGCTCTTCAGGTTCCGGAGTCTCCATTGCCAACTCTTCAGGTTCCGGAGCCTCCATTGCCGGCTCTTCAGGTTCCGGAATCTCCATTGACAGTTCTTCAGATTCCGGAGCCTCCAGTGTCGGCTCTTCAGGTTCTGGAGTTTCTATTTCCAGCTCCTCAAATTCCGGGGTTTCCAGTGCCAGTTCTTCGGGTTCCAGAAGCTCTGGTGCTGGAGCCTCTTCGGATGCCGGAATACCCGTGTCGGACATTAATGCTTCGACTTCATCAACCTTGAACAATAAATTCGGGCCGTCACGAAACTCACGCAACTTACCGTCTTTGACTATCTCTTTTAATTCTTCCTCTGTTTTATTGAGTTTCTTGGCAGCTTCCTCTAATGAATAAAACATACCAGCCATAATCACTACCTCCCATGAGCCAACAACATGGCTTGCAACGCTTTTTTACCTCATTAACAACGGCTCTTAACACTAAACATTCTATCTTAACCGCTGTAAATATGCAACCTTTTTTTGGCGAAAATACCATAAATCTATGGCTCAAAAGCAATTCCGAAACCCCTGAATCCCAAAATATGATTTTATTGCAATGCTGAGGCACTTTGTGTAAAATAACTTAACTTTTTTGATGAGCATTATAAGCTTTTTCCGAAACCCCCACTGCTTCGCTTTTGTAAAGCAAAACGGTGGGGGACAATAGACGTCCGGTAACAACACGGGAATTATCGGGGTGTAGCTCAGCTTGGCCAGAGCGCCTGCTTTGGGAGCAGGAAGTCGTAGGTTCAAATCCTATCACCCCGAGTTAGATGGTTTGGCCTTTCTATGGGGACGGCAATCACCACCATCACTGTGTTACTGATTCTGTTGATTTAATCGAAAACTAAAGCCGGTGGCCTGGTCTGGAGATGCCCAGTTTGTGACCACAGACTGATCGCCAGTGGGAGTTATTGCGGTGAGTGTGGGTCGAAGGTATAATCTGCCTGCAGCTCAAGTATCCGACTATTTTGTCAATGATTCTGATAGTAACAGACGACGGAGTTCCTGAGCTCAGAACCTGTCGTCGCCTAATCATTTACATTTGCAGTAGATAAGAACGAGACAATCATGGACAAAACTAACGCGACCATATGGAATATTGTTGGGACGCTCGTTATGGTTTTATTCTGTGCCGGGCCGGCCATTGCCGCGAAGCAGGTAGAGCTGTGGACCCGCTTTGAGGACACGTTCCAGAGCACAAACGACTACGACAATCCGGTCCAGGAGGCAAAGCTCAGAGTCGAGTTCACCTCCCCAAGCAGTAAGAAAAGGACCATACTCGCTTTCTGGGACGGTGGCCGAACGTGGTGTGTGCGTTTCTCGCCCGATGAGCTGGGCAAATGGTCCTATCGGACTTCCAGTTCCGATCAACAGAACAAAGGCCTACACCACAAGAGCGGCTCGTTCCAGTGTGTCCCATACCAAGGGAGCCTGCAATTATTCCGACATGGGGAACTACGCTTGTCCAAGAACCGTCGTCATCTCGAACACGCAAATGGTACGCCTTTCTTCTGGCTGGCCGACACAGTCTGGTGTGGCCCCTTGTTTGCGGACCTGGTTGATTGGCACGTATTCCTGAAGGACCGCGTGGACAAGGGGTTCACGGCGATTCAGTTTGTCATGACCCAGTGGCGCATGGCTGCGACTGACGCGGAGGGAAATCCCACATTCTGGGGCAAGGACAGGGTCCGTGTGAATCCCAAGTACTTTCAACGACTGGACAAGTATGTGGATGCAATCAATGACGCAGGTATGCTGGCGGTGCCGGTCTTGCTCTGGGCCATTCGCGGTAGCGACAACCCCGGCTACTATCTGCCGGAAGACCAGAAGATCGTCCTGGCCGAGTACATGGTCGCCCGTTACGGTTCTCACCAGGTCTTGTGGTTTCTCGGCGGGGACGGCGACTACAACGGGGACAAGGCCGAAACCTGGAAGCGCGTGGGGCGCGCCGTTTTCCGTGAAGACCAGCACCGCTTGGCCACAATGCATGTGCGAGGTAGAAGCTGGGTCGGCAACGAGTTCCGGAACGAACCCTGGTTCAGCTTCATTAGTTATCAGAGCGGCCACGGTGATGACGACAAGACCTTCCGCTGGCTCAATCAGGGTCCCCCCAGCACCGAATGGAACAAGAAGCCCACGCTGCCGGTCATCAACACCGAACCTAATTATGAGGCCCACAATGGGTACACTTATCGCCGAGTTCATACGGATCATTCCGTGCGCCGGGCTGCATACTGGAGCCTATTGGTCTCACCGACGGCGGGTGTCACCTATGGCGGCCAGGGCATTTGGGGCTGGCACACCAAGGTACAGGCCCCGGCCGACCATATCCGTACGGGACTTGGCTCACCCTGGAACGCTGCCAAGGACCTACCTGGAAGCTTCAGTATGAAGTACCTGCACGAGTTCTTCAAATCTGTCGATTGGTGGCGGCTCACCCCTGCACCGCAGTTGTTAGCCGAACAGCCGGGAAAGAAGGACGCCTCCAAGTTCATCGCTGCGGCCAAATCCGACGAGGGTGACTTGGCGGTTATCTATTTGCCCGAAGGCGGCACCGTCAAGGTCAATACCAACCTGCTCAAGAAAGGTCTCACCGCGCGCTGGTTCCACCCCCGCACCGGCGGCTTGCTCGAAGCTGGCAAAGTCCAGAAATCACCGCAAACCTTCAAAACGGCAGACCGCAACGATTGGGTGCTGAT
>CAYGBH010000196.1:0-7597 GCA_964348055.1 uncultured Pirellulales bacterium | reverse complement strand
GTTCGCCTTCTCTGGAGAAGGCCCCGAGAATCTCCGTGTTGTCTGATGACCACCCAATGGGTAAGAATGCGTACATGTCCTTTTTCTCAAACTGATAAAGAACCTGGGGTTCGGAGCCGTTGAAATCAGTGAGGCGCAGTTCGAAATTAGAATTTTCATCTTTATCATCGTTACACCAAAGGTATGCGACCTTTGTGCTTTCAGGAGATATCAGCGACCAGAAGGCAAAATCGGTAGAATCATCCCACGCACCTTTCTTATTAGTGACCTCGCGTTCGTCCCCCGTTGTAAGCTCGTGGACAGCAAGATTGCCGGTAGACCAATCAACACCGCATATATACTTGCCATCGAGTGATGGTGGGCTAATGGGCCAGTTCAGTTTCTCCAGTATCACCCGCCGGAGAACAGTTTCCGGCGCATGTTTCGCGGTGGAACTCACCAAGCCTTTACCGCCCAATGCATCAGGCAGTGAGATACAGGCCAGGACAATAATCAAGATGACAGCCAGAGGTGAACATTGATACGAGTTCTTTTTAAATTGTGCAATCATGGTAATCCTCCTTTTTAATTGAGCTTTGGTTTCCAGAATTCCCGCCATCGCCGGCAAGGGCTTGGGACGAGAAAAGCGTTCCAAGAGACTAACAATGGTTCGGCCGTAATCACTCGCCTGGTCAGGCTGTGTTCGGGCCAAGACCAGAGCATCGCAGGCCAATTCCCTGTCGGCCCGCATGCGATAAAAGGCCAGCCAGACAAAAGGATTGAACCAGTGCAAAACCTGAAGCAGGCTCGAAAGGTACCCCAGGTAAATATCGTGCCGTTTTAGATGTGCCAGCTCGTGAAGAAAGACGTATCGCAGCTCTTCACGGCTTAGAGTTTCGAGCATCCCTTTCGGCAGCAGCAGACGCGGCCGGATAAAACCAAAAAGTGCAGGGCTCTTGACCTTATCGCTTACGACAACACCCATGATGGTTCGGATACCCATCTGCGACTTGCAGTCCTCCAGCAGATCGAGAATGCCCTGGTCGGTCAAAGGACGTTCACGCGTTACGAGCCACCAGAGGTGAAGGTTACCCGCGGAGACATATACAGCCAGAATCACCGCCCCGGTCAGCCATACCCACGGCAGTACATCAGTAACTTCAAGAAAGCCTGATTTTGACTGGCTCCCAGCTCTTTCGCGCATCACTGGCGTTGCATGTACTGCCTTCGACGTGTCTTGTGAAACCTTAGCCGTTGAGACCGCTGCTGATTCATCTGTGCCCATTTCTACCGCATTCGCATCCGTGCTCTTATATGTGACTTCTTCGGATACATATTCTGTATATCGCTGCGGGACCGACTGCGGTATCAGATTGAACATGCTCATGCGGCTCTGCGGCGCCCATGGCATTGCCATGCGTATCAATAACACAAGCCAGAGGCAGTGACACCAGCGTATACCCAACTTTCCCCGCAGCATTAACTGAACCAACAGAATCAGAACAATCAGCACGCTGGCCTGTAACGTCGTTCGCAGGAGCCATTCAAAGAACGGCTGCAAGTGTATATTGAGAGATTCCATATTTATTCTCCTTCTTTTTGCTCGAGAATTTTCTTTAGCTCTGCGATATCTTCTGCCGAAAGCTCCGCATCCTCGAGAAATGCCGCCAGCATTGGCCTAGCTGCCCCTCCGTAAACCCTCTGAACAAATGACCGACTTTCCGTACGGACGCATTTAGCCTGGCTGACGGCGGCATAGTACCTGTACTTCCTTCCTTCTTTCTTGAACTTCACCGCACCTTTCTTCACCAGTCTGTTTATCAGTGTCTTGACCGTCTTCGGCTTCCATTTGGTTTTACCAGCCAGCTTTTCCACCACATCATTCGCTGTCAGCACACCTCTTGACCACAATACCTGCATTACCAGCCATTCCGACTCGGATATCTTTGGTAACCTCTTCATAAGTGCATCTCCTAAGATTACAAATGTAATTTATATTAAAGTATTACATTTGTAATCCTGTGTCAAGGAAAAAATAAAAATTTTTCGAAAATTTTTTTATGCCCTGTTTTTTTGCCCAAAAAACGCACAAAAATGCTCCCTGATGTCTTCAAGAGGCTCAATTGCAAGTGCATAAGCACTTTCGCTCTTATATAGGACCTGGAAAACTTGACGGCTCCCATAAAAACTCCACAGCCGACAAATACTTTAGATATGGTGTGTGAAAAGACAACCGCCGTAAAGTAGCTTTTCTATACAACCGATAGTGCCGATATTAAGTCGGACACTGAGTGCGGGGCAAATACCGCAGTGAACACAGGAACGTAGAGGGTGAATTATGTCGGTTCGCTCAAGGCAGACAAAAGTTTTTGCAGCGCTGCTGGTTTCAATCACAGTCGGTGCAATAATCTTAAAGGCTCTCGGCAATAATCCCCCCTCAGCCGGTGCATTTTGTCTTTCACGCTATTACCGACTCGACCCCGTCGAAAAATCCATCCTCTCCCGAGCTGCCCAATACCCGGGACGCTGGAGCCACATCGAGATTTACTATAGCGGCACCGGGGCCCCCACCAAATCCGCCGAAGGCGGGTATGATCTAAGCCTGCGCTGCCGGCCCGATAACGCGACAACGTGCGACTCTAACAGACGCATTCCTGACACTCAGCGAGCATCGAGATGTCATTTTATTGTCTGCAACGGCAGCATCGGCCACGATGGCCAAATACTATCAACCGAAATTTGGCAAAGACAATGCCCCCCGCACCAATTGCACCAGAGCGGTCACTCGCAAACCGGCCGCAGCGAACAGACTATTTACATCTGCGTTATAGCCGACGACAAAGTCACTCGCCCCGTTAGAAATTCCACAATGGGCAATATTATACAAAAAGGGAAGATTTCCAACGGGGCTCGCCCGACCGACTTCCAGATAAAAAGGACAGAGGCACTGGTAGAAGGACTGTCCAGAAAATTCAATATTCGGCCTGAATCCATCCACTATCCTGACAACTGGCAATAGTGGGATACGAAACGGGCCTTCATAAGTGCAAGTGTCACTTATGCTAATTTATGCACTTATCTGTTATGCTTTTATATCGGACCTTGCCACCCGACTGATTATTTCCGTCATCCCCAGGCCAAACTGAAGGAGCCGGGCTGCAAGTAAAGAACAGCACCTCGGTACCGATAAGATATTTCTCGCTTAACTAAGAATGATAAACTGTCCTATGTTACTGTTAATAAGAAGGTTATGGTCATTGTTGCGGCCAAATCAGCCAGCTTAAGGACTGATAAATTCGGCTGCTCCTATAAATGCCAAAACGCCGACCGCATTGCAGGTATGCGTGAAACGGTAAATCTACCTAAAGTGGCTTTTTTGCAAAGCCGAACTACAGACGGCTTCGGCGTTTACCAGGATGCCCGTTGACCCGCATTTTCCAGGCAACGAAATATTATGATAAGGTGCCCGGCCTCGATGACCTTAATCGGGACGGGAATACAAGTTAACAATAAGGTGGCGGCGCCCGATAAGTGAACACCGCCAAAGGAGTTGAAAATGCTGCCAAACACTCTCTTAGGTTGGTTCAGTATGGATATGGGTATCGACCTTGGTACTTGTACTACCCTGGTTAGTCTCCGCGACAAAGGTATTGTCCTTAATGAGCCCTCTGTAGTTGCCGTTCGTAAAGGAACCAACACTGTCCTGAACAACGGCGAAGCTGTTGGTGTGGTCGCGCGCGAAATGCTCGGCAAAACACCCGGCTCGATCAGTGCAATAAGACCTCTCAAAGACGGCGTTATCAGCAACTTCGAAATCACCGAGGCGATGCTGACTTATTTTATCCGCAAAGTGCACGGCGGCGGACTTGTAAAGCCTCGAGTGGTAATCGCTGTGCCAAGCGGAATAACCGATGTCGAACGCCAGGCGGTCATAGCCACCGCTGAACGCGCAGGTGCACGCAAGGTCTATCTGGTTAATGAACCAATGGCCGCGGGAATCGGAGCTCAACTGCCAATCGCAGAGCCTACCGCCTCAATGATTGTCGATATCGGCGGAGGAACCACCGAAGTAGCCATAATGAGTCTGGCCGATATCGCCACATCCGAATCAATCCGCGTCGGCGGTGACGATATGGATGAAGCAGTCATCAACCATCTTAAGAAAACCTACAACCTGCTCATCGGCGAGGCAAGAGCTGAAAAAGTCAAGATACAAATCGGCTCTGCCGTCCCGTTGCAAGAGGAATTGACAATGGAGATAGCCGGCAGAGACACCATCTCCGGCATGCCGAGAAAAATTATCATAACAAGCGAGGAAATCCGCGAAGCCCTCCACGGCCCAATCGCTATAATCATAGATACGGTTGCGGCAACGCTGGAAAAGGCCGCGCCGGAATTATCCGCCGACCTGATCGACAACGGCATACACATCTGCGGTGGCGGCTCACTGCTGCGGGGAATGGATACAGCATTAACAAATGCGACCGGCTTGAAAGTCATAAGAGTCGACGACCCTCTCAGCTCGGTAGCCCGCGGTACCAGCGTCTATCTGGAAAATCTGGAGTTATGGAAGGATACAATGGACCATAGCGAGCATGGATGGGAATGATTCGTTGGCCGTGAATCGCCGATAGCGAATCGCCCGTCCCTGGGACGCAGGGCCAAAGCCGCCCTGGCTGGGCGCCGCGGCGACTACGAACCACAATTATGGCGAAGAAGCGGATCAAAGTCCTCAGACAAATGTTATTTACCTGGTTTATTTTAGCCGGGCTCATTTTTCTCTTTGCACCAAAAAAGCTGACAAATAAATTCCAGTTCGCCTTTGTCCGCATTTTCCGCTGGCCTTTAAGCATCAGCAGAAATATTTCGCTTTCCGCATCCCGATTGACGGCTTCGGCACACGGCTCGTCCACGGACGTCGTTAGCCGCAGAAAATACGACAAGCTCCATAACCATCTTGCCAACGTCACAGAATGGTTGGACCAAGAACGGCAAAAGGTTGAAAAACTATCGGGACTGCAAGATAGACCTGTTTGGAAGGGCGTGAATTTTGTGTTAGCCGATGTCATTACAGCCTCTATCGATAAGTCACGCAGCGAGCTTATTATCAATCGTGGCCAAGAAGACGACCTGGCTAAGGACCAATTCGTTTTGGTCGACAACAGTATCATCGGAACCATATCCAACGTGGCCTCCCGCACAGCACTGGTCAAGCTGATTACCGACCCGACATCCAGAATAGCGGTAAAGATAGCAAAATTAAACATGGAAAGAATAATGCAGGGCAACGGCAACAATTCGGCCAACGTCCGACTGGTCTCAACGAAGTACAAAATTAGAACCGGCGACATTGTATACGCCCAGAAAAAGCCCGGATTCCTCAGTACCCCTGTGATTGCAGGAACAGTGGCACAATGCAAAACTAATGACGAAAATCCGTTGCTCTGGGACATAATGGTTAAACCCGCCTGCGACATAAAGACACTAACCGATGTGGCTGTGATAGTAATGAACCCGCGACAGTAGATGATTCGTTGTCTGCCCGCACACCTGGACAATATGAAAATCTACCCACCATTGCCCGGCATGCTGGATTATTTGCCTGCCTCTACGAGCTTCTTAAAGCGGGGGTGTTTGCGCAAGGGAGCCCAGGCCGGGTCAAGGCGAAGTAAAGGAATCGATAGTTGTCCGGGTCTGGACAGCAGAAACTCAAGCTGGTCTATGGCCGCATCATATTCGCCCACCATCACATAAATCCTGGCTAAGCCCTCGATCCGAAGTGGAGCTGCCCAGGCGTCCTTGGTTACAGGATATAACTCAACACCCCGCTTTCCCTCCCGGATGGAGTCTTCCTTACGGCCGAGGCCGGCATAGGCGATCCCGAGGGAACTGTGGAACCGCGCATCTTCCGGGTGCTGCTGTATCTTGGATTCCAAAAGGCTTCGAGCCTCTTCGTAATATTTCTTCGCCAGCTCGTCTTTGTTCATGTACCCGTAGATTTGTGCGCGTCGCAGGGCATTGGGGATGAACCAACCGAATTTATCAACATCTTCTGATTTTATGGATAGCCAGTCCAAAGCCCCTTGATAGTTCCCATCGTAAATATCAATAGTGACCAGTAACTCAACAATCACGGCGGTATCTGCTGGCTTGACATTCTCCAACGCCTCCTCCAGGATTGCCCGTGCCTTCTCAGTGCTGCCTTGCCAGCGCAGGTGTAATTCGGCCCTCGACATATAGAGCTCCGGTACATCAACCCTCAAGATGGCACGGTCATAGTAACGCTCCGCCTCCGGGTACTTGCGCAAAAGCATAAAAGTCTGCGCGACCGCACCGGATAGGAGGGGGTCAAGCTCGCAAGCCCTCTTGAGATTGGCTAGTGCCTGCTCGAATTTGCCCTGCCGCCTTTGAACCCAACCGATACCTCGTAGGACCTCACTGTTATTGGGCTGGCTTTTCCGGGCGACGGCGAACTGCTCTAAGGCGTGGTCGTAATCCAGGTGGCCCCAATAATGGTAAAAGCCCAGAGCCATATGTGCTTCAGGCAGATCAGAATTAAGCTGGAACGCTTTGTCTACTGCCTGCTTTGCCAGGGCAAGTCGTTCTTCGTTTACGTCAAAAACGTGCCAATACATCCTGGAATGAACCATTGAGAGCTGGGCGTAGGCTAAAGCCAACGTGGGGTCCAGCTCGACCGCTTTCTCATACATTCGTATGGCTATCCTCCAGTCATCTTCGAGCTCACTTCGATAGAAATATTCGTTGCCGCGGAGGTAGTACTCATACGCTTCGATGTTTTCTGTCGGCCTGGACGCAAGTGCCCGCCGTTCCGGTTCGAGCAGGGTAATGTCCAGTGCCTGTGCCACTCGCTCAGCTAATTCAGACTGAAGGCGGAAAACTTCACTCATATCATCGTCGTAAGTCTGCGCCCAGACGTGCCTGTCATCAGAAGCCCTGATAAGCTGCGGTATTATTCTCACTCTGCTGGTTGGATCTGATGGCCGCTCACGCTGAATTGTACCTTCCAGAATATAATCAACGCCTAATTCTTTAGCTATCTGCTGTGTATTTCTTTCTCTGTCTTTATACTGCATTGCGCTCTGCCGTGAGATGACACCCAGTCCGTGAATAACCGCTAAACGAGCGGTGATAGCATCGGTGATGCCATCGGTGAAATACTCGTCCTCGGTAGAGCCCAGATTCTCAAACGGCAAAACCACCAGTCGTATCTCTTTTGAGGAAGGTTGAACTTCTTTTTTCAAGACAAGTTGCACCGCTATGACGGACAGGACGATCACGAAAGCTGCAACAACAATCGTCGCTGCTGTTCGCAGCTTGTGTCTGGCAGGGATCTGCGGTTTGAGCAAAATGGACGACGGCGTGGTCACCGGCGGTGCGGTTACAGGTATGTTCAGCGTTTCGCTGATTTCGATGACTGCGTCTCCAATGTCCCGGAGCCGCCGTTGCGGCTTTTTCTCTAAGCAACGACGCAGTAAAGTTCGGATATTCATCGGGATTTCTTGCGGCAGCATCTCCCAATCGGGTTCGCGTTCGATAATGCGGGCTAACGTGTCTGTAGCAGTCTCGCCCTCAAATGGAAGTTTACCGGTCAGCATTT
>CAYGBH010000195.1:0-7651 GCA_964348055.1 uncultured Pirellulales bacterium | reverse complement strand
TAGAGAACACTGACCCGTGGGCCAAAGCAGGCGTGATGATTCGTGATACGCTTGAGGCGGACTCAAGATACACTGCACTGCTGGTTACCCCTGAAAACGGGGTCCGGTTCCAGCGTCGTACCAATGTCGGCGGTAACACAACTCGGGATTTCGCAGAGGGCATTACCGCACCTCAGTGGGTCAGATTAGAGCGTACAACAGGTGGACTTGCCAGGGCCTTTTATTCGGCGGACGGCAGCGCGTGGACGCTGGTGGGTATGACGGTAGTGAGCATGAAGATGCCCGTGTACATAGGCTTAGCGTTGACCAGCAATAACACTGATGCGACGTGTGAGGCCAAATTCTCCAACGTCAGCTTCCCCGACACCAGTGTGGACCCGCAGTGGACCGACCAGGACGTCGGCATGATGAGCAACGATGCCGAGCCGATGTATGTGGTTCTCAATGGCAGCGCTGTGGTCTATCACGAAGATCCCGGTGCAACGCAGATAGAGACCTGGACGGAATGGAATATTCCGCTGCAAAGCTTTGCAGACCGGGGCGTGGACCTTACCAATGTCAATACCTTTGGTATTGGTTTCGGCGACAGGAGCAATCCACAGCCCGGCGGGACGGGTACAATGTACTTTGACAATATTCGACTGTATCGGCCAAGATAAATTGCTTCGCTGCTGAAACGAGATTAGTCGCGTGGTTGACTATGCCGACGTTGAGACAGTGACAAGCCAGTGGCTTGAGCCCGATACATCGGGATTGTGGCTAAGCCTAATTATTTTAGCTTTTTAAAAGAAGACTATTATGTCTAAAAAATTGATTTATTTAATTGTGTTGGTGTTTGGTCTGGCCATGACAAACATGGCCAAAGGCGCTGACCCCGATCTTCTTTTGTGGTGGAAGTTTGATGAGACGTCCGGCACCATTGCACATGACTCGAGTGGTAATGGCCACGATGGAATCCTCAGTGGTGACCCAAAATGGGTGCCCGGGCAGATAAACGGTGCGCTGGAATTCGGCGGTGACGGCGACTACGTGATCGATGATGATGCCGGAGCCTATATGAATGGTTTGAGCACGTTGTCGGTCGCTTTGTGGATCAAGTCTGACGTGGTCGGCACAGATTCCGGTTTCATCATCTTCGAAACCCCCACCAGTGGTCAGGACAAGAAGAATATACGCTATGACCAAGATATGGGCGGAGGCCGCTTGAACGGGATCAAGTATGGGGCGACAACCGGCGCCAATGTTCGTGAGGAAGACGAGAGCCCCGCCAATGTTCAGACCACCGAGTGGCAGCACATTTGTGTGACCTGGCAGAGCGGAAGTGGGTCGTATCCAGCGGGGTTGAAGTTGTACATTAACGGAGTGCTGACTACCCCGTCAGACGACGATGGTGATGGCGCCGGTGCCACCACGTCGGCATACGACAGGGTGCAGGTTGGGAAGGGCTGCAAAGATGGAGGCGCCACCGAGGGCTGGGACGGTTTGGTAGACGACGTCCGCATCTACAGCCGGGTTCTGACCGAAGCCGAGATTCAACAGGTCATGTTAGGTATTCCTCCTGGCTCGGCTTCTGACCCGACCCCGGCTCATGAGATGACAGATGTGCCGCGGGATGTGGTTCTTGGCTGGACGCCAGGTGAGTTTGCAGCGCCAACAAACGGGCACAAAGTCTATTTCGGCCAGAGTTTCAACGACGTCAATGATGCCACCGGCGCCGTCGCCCAAACTGCTGCCAGCTATACTCCAGCACAACGCCTTGATTTCGGCAAGATTTACTACTGGCGCGTCGATGAGGTCAATGCCCCGCCCACCAGCCATATAGAGTTCAAAGGCGACGTCTGGAGTTTTACAACCGAGCCTATTGCTTATCCCATCCAGAACATAATTGCCACAGCTTCCAGCAGCAGTGCAGGCAGAGGACCTGAAAATACAGTCAACGGCTCGGGACTGGATGACAGTGGTCTATTCCATGGCAAAGATGGTGATGACACTATGTGGCTGAGCGATGCTACAGGGCCACAGCCGAGCTGGATCGAATATGAATTCGACAACGTTTATAAACTCCACGAGATGTGGATATGGAACTATAATGAGTTCATGGAGCCGCTGCTCGGTTTAGGGTTCAAAGATGTTACCATTGAATACTCGGTCAATGGCACCGATTATACGCCTTTGGGTACAACTGCCGAGTTTGCCCGGGCCCCTGGTGTGCCTGACTACGCACACAACACCACTATTGATATGGGAGGCGCAGCAGCAAAGTACGTCAGGCTTACGGTTAACAGCAACTGGGGAGGCATCCTGGCCCAGTATGGTCTGAGCGAGGTCCGCTTCTTCTACATACCTGTCCAGGCAAGAAAGCCCTACCCGGATTCAGGCACAACAGATGTGGCCCCGGACGTGCTCCTTGGCTTCAGAGCGGGAAGAGAGGCAGCCACGCACGATGTGTACATCAGCACCGACGGGCAGGCTGTGATAGACGGTACTGCACCTGCTACTACCGTTACCGAGACCGGCTATGGTCCCTTGTCCCTCGATTTAGGCAAGACTTACTATTGGAAGATTAACGAAGTCAATATGGCCGAGACACCCACAATGTTGGAAGGTAATCTCTGGAACTTTACGACGCGCGAGTTCCTTATCGTGGACGATATTGAGAGCTACAATGACCTTAACCCCGAAGAACCCGAGAGTAACAGGATATTTTTCACGTGGATAGACGGATACGATATCCCGACAAACGGCTCTCTCGTCGGTTATGATATGCCTCCTTTTGCCGAGCAAAGTATCGTTCACAGTGATAAGCAGTCGATGCCGCTGTTCTACGACAACTCCGGCACGGCAAGGTATTCAGAGGCAGAGCTGACGCTGAGCCCGGCGCAGGATTGGACGAAGCATGGTGTTAAAGCGTTGTCACTGTGGTTCCAGGGCGATCCGAACAATGCTGCTGAGCAGATGTATGTGAAGGTCAACGGCTCTAAGGTGGTATATGACGGTGATGCGGCTGACATAAGGCAGGCGTCGTGGCAGGAGTGGAATATCGACCTTGCGTTGTTCGGCACTAACCTGCGGAATGTCACGAAGATTAGTATTGGCCTTGGTGACGAGGCCGGTACGGCGCCGGGCGGTTCAGGCAAGATGCTCTTTGACGATATTCGGCTGTATCCTTCCAGATGTATGCCTTCGCTTAGAAAACCACAAGGCGATATCAACAACGATTGCGTAGTCGACTGTTTAGACCTTGAGGTAATGGCAGAGAACTGGCTCGTTGCGGCAGAAATTCCCGGCAACGCTGGTCTGGTGGGACACTGGGAGTTTGAGGGCAACGCCAACGATAGCTCCGGAAACAGCAACCATGGCACCGAACAGGGTACCCCAGTCTATGATCCCGCCGGTAAGTTTGGCCAGGCAATTAACCTCGACGGTACTGACGACTACGTTGAACTGCCCACAGGCCTGGTAGGCTCCGATATTGGTTCCGTAACCCTATGGATCAAGACTACACAATCATCAAGGGCCCACATGTTTTATGGGGGCGTAGAGACCAACGATAACGGCTGGGGAGGTGACGATGAGTTGCACGTTAGTATGGAAGAGGGGGAAGACGGTAGACCGGGTGGTCGTATTTCCTTTTTCATCGAGGGCGCACCCGATATGGAAATAGAAACTGCACCAGTGAATAACGACACCTGGACCCATGTGGCGGCAACGTGGGATAAAAGCAGCAGTGCGAAGCTATACGTGAATGGCTTTATGGCGGGATCGGCTGTTCACACCGGTAACAGCTTCAGCTTAACTGGTTGCCTTCGTCTGGGCCGGCCGGGCGATCCCGAGCGTTACTACTCTGGTTTGCTCGACGATGTTCGCATTTATAACTATGCTCTGTCGGCAGCCGAGATGATGTACCTCGCTGGGTCGCCAGTTGACCTAAACCAGGACAATAAGATTGCCTTCAAGGACTTCACTGTTTTGGCGGAGGCGTGGCTTGATGAGCTTTTGTGGCCGCAACCATAGTTAGTGTGATATGCTAAATTAGCAGCGATTACTTTGTGGTTAACAAAGACAACCTGCAAAAATACAAAGAGCATTAAAGAAAAGCAAAACTTGCGTGGTCGGGAGAAGACAGCCCCGGAGACCTATAAGGCATTGATTGTGTCAGATAGAATCCGGCCAGCGCTTATTTGGTGGGCAATTTGTTAGGCATACCTCTTGCTTTTTTCCAAAATTTAAGGTAAAATACAGGTTCAATAAGTGCTATAATTCGTTGAGATTCTTGCAAAAATTATATATTTTTTGGTTTAAATATATAATGCCAAGGAGGGAGTGGTGAGAAAGCTTCTTTTTATTTCCCACCAAGCTTTTTTCACGGAAGATACGATTGCTTCAGGGCCTAAGCTCGGCAAAAGCGTAAAGAAAGCAGCTGTTGCCGGTAGGCATCTGAGCACGATTTACAGTATGGAAGTTGGAGGTTAGACTCGTGAGTGCTGAAGTAACGAACAAGAGTTTGCTGGTTGGTTTCTTGGTTTTATTGTTGACGGCCTTAGCCGATGGGGGCCTGAAGAAAGAACAGGCGAGTATCCTGAGCCAGGTTCAGGTCATTGAGGAACCCGAGCTGGCGGAGCTTATTGAAGTAGCCATATTAAGGTCAACAAACCTCGAGGATAAAGAGGGAAGGCCAAAAATAGTCCGCCGCGTAACGGAGCTATATGCGCAAATCAAACTCTTAGATAGCCAGATTGAACAGATTAGCAGGAAGATTAGCTTCTCACAGACGAGCGAAGCAGCACCGGTGGATTTGATTCTGGCAAAGGCAGAGTTGGAAGCTACCCGCTTGACGGAATTGGCCGAGCTTAGGGAGGTCATGAATATCGTTCCGAAGCATCCTTTTATGCGAAGGCCCGAGTCTGATGTCGCAGACCGCCTAAGTATAGATGTGATGGGTGAACAGGTCTGCGTATACAGGGGCTTTCAATATAGAACGTACAGGCCTCAAACTAAGATTAAAATATTGCCTGCGAATGAGGTGGCTCCATTTCTTGCTGAGTTTTTTAAGAGCAAGTCTGATTTGGAGCTGCCTTTGCGTATAGATATTTCACGCACAAAATCCGGGCAAAAGTTATCTGAGGAGCTCTATGAACAGGTCATAGAAATGGTTAAGGCTGCAAACTTGCAATTAGATGCTGAGGTGCACCTTGAAAAGACGGTGCGGGTGTCCGAACAGGTAGTAGGGTTAGTTATGGCGGCGGACAAGCTCTATTTTTGTTATGCCGATGGCCAAGAAATTCCCTTGACGAAAGAGGATGTAAGACCTTTTATTGCTGACGTGCTGAAAAGACCGGGCTCGATGCCCCTTAGAATCGAGCTGGAATTCGACAAAAAGAACTCAGACTTAGCATCAAATATAAGCGATTTCGCTCGGCAGACTACAAAAGAGTTAGGCATTGAGAAATTAGTTGAGATAAAAACGCCCCCGAGAGAGCCTGATTCGCTAATCGGAAAACCGCTACCGAAGCTTGATAATGTGAAGACAGAGTTTGATATCACACAAGCTGAAGGCAAACCGATTTTAGTATGCTTTTTGGACATGAATCAGCAGCCTTCGCAGCACTGCATTGGACAGCTCGCCGAGCAGGCCGAGCAGTTCGAGCAAAAAGGCATAACTATTGTAGCCATACAAGCCTCGAAGGACGATCAAAAGGTGCTGGATGAATGGGTCAAAAAGCACGATGTCCCCTTCCCGGTTGGAGTGATTGAAGACGACGTGGAAAAAACCAAATTCGCCTGGGGTGTGCGGGCGCAACCGTGGCTGATATTAACGGATAAGGAGCATATCGTTCGGGCGGAAGTCGGGCTCAACGAGCTCGATCAGAAAATCAAGGAAGCTTCTGATGCGCAGCGCTAAGAGAACCGTTCCCTTGAACATGGACTTCAGCTCGTCCATCTGCTCAGCACCTGCTGCGCATCCTGTATAAAACTCGAGGTTCTTTTTCGCCTCACCAGGGGTGCGACGTGGCAATAATATCAGTTATGGCCGGCTTTCGGCCTCGCTTTAAAACGCGAAAAGCTTGTTCAAAAACTTTGGATTTTTCGGCTTAAAGACTGATAACACAATTGGAAATAATCACATCAACCGAATTATCGGCAAAAGGTGAATATTGCAGGTCATCTCGAGCATTTTTGCGTTGACAACGGCTTTGTCGGCTGCTATAATACAAAGAACAGGTAGAGGCGTGTTTTATGCCGTCCAAATGATAGAGTTGCGGGCTGACCTGCTGTATCTCAAAGAGGGAATGATGATGAAAGGCGTTTCAATATTAAAGGTGATTGTGAGTATTATTTTGTGCGTTTCTGTTTTCCTGCCTTTGGGCTGCGGCTCCTGGCAGACGGGTGAGACGGCTGCTGAAAGCCGGAGAAGGCACAAGCGTGTTCTTCGTATTAACCGTCAGGAGATGATGGCCGACATAGACAAGTTTCTGCTTCTTGATGAGCCCAGCAAACTGACCGACAAGAGGATACCATAATTCATATTGCGCATGTCAAAAGCTGTAACCGGCTCAGGGTAGCCGCTTGTCAATAAATCCCCCTAATGTAACCATAGAAGAACGGCCTTGGTGTAATTTTGCCGGTTGACGAAACGCCCCCCAAATCTGTTTACCACTCGCCCGGTTTACCGGAAAATCAATGGAAATCCCCAAAGGGCTTGTCCAGAATACAATCCGTATGCCTTGGCCTAATATTCAATTCTGTACGGTGGTCTCGTAGCGCACGCCATCCGGAACAGGCACAGGTACAACAACGGTTACGCCGTGGTCGCCAGAGGTCTGTCGGGAAGAGTCCACGGCGACAAACGCAGTATAGGCTGACATTAAGCTATACTCCAGAGCTACCTGCTTGATCTGGTCAGGTAAGTCAGAATTGCTATCATAGGTGGCCTGACTGGCCAGATCTTCGATTTTCTTTCGGGCCCACACACAGGCGATACCGGGATGAGCGGTGGCGGAATCATCGAGAGCAACCGGGATGGCGATTTCCTGGGACAGATCGCCCACTTTGCCTGTAACGCGAATGGTTGTGCTGCGTTGGCCGGTGAATCTGCCGGTGAGGATGACCGGCCGACCGACGAACAGGTCAGGAATCCTGCGGGGGTATACATCAGTAACCTTCATATCGCCCCAGTCGATTGTTACATCCCTGAGGGCGGGATGGCTGGTACACTCGTAGAACAGGTCAACAACCTGGCCAGCGCTATCATCCAGGCCGATGTAGGCGACGGCACCTTTTCCGAGTTTGGCCATTCGGTCGAGTAGGTATCGGTTAACGGAAGAGCCAACGCCGAAACTGAAAATTCGGCTGGCCCCGAGGCGTTTGTGAATTGCGGCAAGAATTTCGACTTCGTTGCCGATGTAGCCATCCGTCATGAAGGAGACAAGCCGGAATCTATCTGAGTCATGTGGGAAGTCCAGTGCAGCTTTAATACCCTCAATCATCATGGTGCCCCCGCTGCCGCGTAAAGAATCAACGTACCTGAGGGCTTTGCGGATATTGGCTTCGCTGGCATGAACGGGGTCAGGGCCAAACTGCGAGGCGTTGTTGGAGAAGCGAATTATCTGGAAGGTATCGTCGGCCTCAAGCTCCTTTAGAGCACGTCTGA
>CAYGBH010000194.1:0-7683 GCA_964348055.1 uncultured Pirellulales bacterium | reverse complement strand
GGAAACTATATGCAATAACGCAAACTGTCCAAATCGGGGCGAATGCTGGGCAAGAGGTACGGCAACAGCCTTGATTCTGGGCAACATCTGTACGCGAAACTGCAAATTCTGCTCGCTAACCTACGGCAAACCTGCGCCGCCGGACCCGACCGAGCCTGCCCGAATAGCCGAGATGGCAAAACAAATGCGACTGAAATACCTGGTCATTACCAGTGTCAACCGCGATGATTTATCGGACGGCGGCGCCGGCCATTTCCGCGATTGCGTTAACAAAGTGAGGCAGCAGTGCCCCGATATGAAATTTGAAATACTAACACCTGATTTCCATCGCTGCCAGGTTCAGGCCCTAAACATCCTCAGCGACACTCTACCGTTCGTATTCGCTCATAATGTTGAAACCGTACCGGCGCTCTACCCGATTGCCAGAGCCGGCGGAAACTACCAACGGTCTTTGAATTTGCTTAGAATGGCCAAGGAAGTCTGCCATGAGGTGCAGACCAAATCATCAATTATGCTCGGATTGGGAGAAACCGACACCCAGGTCGAGCAGGTCCTAAAAGATCTGCGAAAGGTAGGCTGCGATAGAATTACTATCGGCCAATATCTAAAACCATCAAAAAATTCACTCGAGGTTATCAAATACGTAATCCCTGCCAAATTCGATTGGTGGAAGCAAAAAGCGATGCAATTGGGATTCACCTGGATTACCTCTTCGCCGTTCACTCGCAGCTCATATTTCGCAGAACAGCAGAACACCTTATAGTGAAACTTCAGCCGTTCAAACCATTGTTATCGGACATCAGAAACGACCGGCACATTTTTCAGCTCTATTTATTATTTCAGATATTTTGCCTCTATGCCAAATCTATCTTATACTTTAATTAGGAGTTTCTAAAATTTTGTTTTAGGTAAAAGCTTTTTTCTATGGGGGGAGAAAAAATGATACCTATAAAGAAATTAGCTTATCTTAAGCAGAGATTAGTTCATCTTAAGCACCAGGGTGCTGTGCTTATCATATCTATGATATTTGTACTGATATTTTCTACCCTGGCTGTCTCGATGGCTACCTTGTCCGGCACTAATACCCAACTTGCTTCAAATCAGCACAAGGTCGGCTGTGCACTCGCGAGCGCCGAATCCGGCTTGGAAGTAACACGATTCTGGCTTAGCCGCATCATAATACCAAGCTCGACATCACGATGTAACTATTTCAGCACAATAAACAGTGCTCTCCAGAATGACCTGTCTACCAACTACATTTCGAATGTGTACACTGTCTGTGACGGCTCAACTATAACCATTCCAAGTGTTACACTGGGTTCGGCACAAGGGCAAAGTTTTCACGCAGTGATAACGCCGCTGCCAACATCGTATGACCCCAATGTAATCCACGTAGATGTCACCGGAGTGCACGGCTCAATAACGAGGACAATAAGCGTAGATTACGTATTTGGACCAAGACCAGACACCATTTTTGACTATGGTGTAGCAACTAAAGGGTCCTTATCGTTAGCCGGCAATGCAGAAATTGAAGGCCCAAATAATGTCTCCGTTGATTCAGACGTCTATATCGCAAGTGAAAGCAGCACTTTGGCCCTTACGATGAAAGGAAACTCGGCAATAGGCGGCTCTGTCAAAGTTGGCAATCCACATGCCACCACTGATTTGGGATCACGAGCTTCAATAGGTGGTGAGACTGGTGAGGGGGCTCTAAACAATGTCTTTATTGGTGCGGACCAGCCGGAGTTCCCTACTCCCGACCCCGGCTATTTCGAACAGTATGTCCAAAATGTTTTTGACCCCGCAACTGATACCTCCACCGACCTGATACTCGAAAATATTAGAATCCCGCCCGACACCAACCCGACTTTTTCGGGCAATATCACGTTAAACGGCGTTATTTACATCGAAACACCTAATGTAGTAACTTTTTCAGGAGGTACGACAATAACCGGAATTATCGTCGGCAACGGCAGTGAGGAAGATAATTCCGGAACAAATCAGATCATATTCAGAGGTAGCGTGGACAGCTCACCGGTTAGTTCCCTGCCTGATGAGCCACAATTCACCGATATTAAGGATGAAACCGGAACATTTATCGTGGCTCCGGGCTTTTCTTTGTCATTTGGCGGCAATTTCAACGCGCTTGCGCTTACTGGTGCCATAGCCGGCAACGGTATAGAATTCTTCGGCAACGCCGGCGGATCAATCAACGGCTCGATAATCGATTATTCCAGTGGAACAATGACCGTAACCGGCAACAGCGATGTTTATTTCAATCCGTCCAGTACAACCGAGATACCTTCAGGATTCCTGACGAGCATAGGATTGCAGTATGATCCGGGCTCCTACGTGGAAACCATGCAGTAAAAATTATTCGTTATCCACCGCATTATGAGTCGCAGTTCATATTTCGCAGAAACTATGCGGTGAATCGTTAAGCCATTTTTATCGGACATCAGAAACAGAAACATTCGGCACATTTTAGCCCAGCTATTTTGCTTTATGTCAAATACGGCTTATACTTTAACATAGTATAATCTCTCGTTTTGAGATAGTTTCTATAGTGGGCTTTTTTACAGTGAGGGGAGAATGAAGCACGTAAAAAAAATAGTCCACCGGAAGCACCGAGGCGCCGTACTTATCATATCTATGATATGTATACTTATACTCTCTTCGCTGGCTGTCTCGACGGCTACCCTCTCCGGCTCTAATGCTCAGCTCGCTTCAAATCACCAGCAGGTCAATCGTGCTCTATCAGCTACGGAGTCCGGGCTTAACGTGGTACGTTATTACCTCTCAAATGTGACCATATCCGGCTCAGTTTCGCCCTCGAACAGACTCCAGACCGTTGCCGCTGCCCTCCAGAGCAATCTGGCCGATGCAGGTATAACAAATATTGCTGCTAATTATGATACGGCAACCGCAACCTTAACTATCTCAGAGGTAACACTGAGTTCACAAGCCAGCCAGTCATTTGGTGCGGTTATCGGTCAGACTGACCCAAATTCTCTGCAGGTGGATATCACCGGCAACAGTAGACAGTTCAGCAGAACAATAAGGGCAAACTTCGATTTTTCTCCAAGTGCAAGCGGTATTTTTGATTTTGGAGTCGCGACCAAAGGGCCTTTGAGCTTAACAGGAAATGCAAGAATTCAAGGACTCAATAGTGCCGACGAGGCAAACGTTTATATTGAAAGCCCTAGCGAGCTTCTGGCTTTGAGTATGATAGGTAACTGTCAAGTAGAGGGTGACGTCAGTGTTGTCAACTCTACTGCTTTTGCCACAGTAGCTGGTAACAGCTCGATTGGTGGTGAAACAGGCCAGGATGCGATTGATAATCACGTTTCTTTCGGTGTTGATTCTATGGAACTGCCCATTCCTTACCCCAGCACCTTTGCTAGCTACGCGACAAATATTGTGGATGCTTCTACTGATACCCACGGCACTCTAACATTTGAGAATATCAGAATCATAGCTGAAGCTAACCCAACTTTCTCCGGCAACATAACAATCAATGGTGTAATTTTCATTGAATCGCCAAACTCAGTTGCGTTCACGGGAAATACCACGATAACAGGCCTTATTGTTGCCGAGGGGGACCTCGACTCGCCAATCAGTTCCGATCAAATTCAATTTGCAGGTAATTTAACCAGTTACTCCGTTTCGCAGTTGCCCGGCGATTCTGTTTTCGATGGTCTTCGAGACCTGACGGGCACGTTCATTTTGGCCCCCGGGTTTGAATGTTCTTTCACAGGTAACTTCAGCACTGTAAACGGCGCAATTGCTGCCAGCAAAGTAAGTTTTTCCGGCAATGCAAACGGCACAATCACAAACTCAGTAATTAACTACTCTGAAGAGCCTATGAGTATTACCAGTAATGCCAGATTATATTTCGACCGCAGCGTCAGCGTTGATAACCCCAGGGGCTTTAGCAGTAACCAGGTTCTGGAATTTGTGCCCAGCAGCTATTCGGAACTGCCTCTGTAACACTTGTATTTCAATCAATCCTATATCTCACAGAGTTAAAAAGTTCCTTATAGCCGTATGTAAACCATAGCAACTTATTTTTATCAGACATTGAAAAGTCAATTGTTGAACTTCTGATGTCATTTAGTCTTAATTTTTTGCCTCCACACCGTGCATTTATTATATTTTAATTAGAAGGTTGCTAAAACACTGCCCGAGTGGGGCTTTTATGGTGGGGGGAAAAAATGAAGCTCTTAAAAAAAACAGTCTACCTGAAGCACCAGGGCGCTGTGCTTCTCATATCTATGATATTTGTAGTTATATTTTCCGCTCTGGCTGTCTCAATAGCCGTCCTGTCCGGCACTAATGTCCAACTTGCTTCAAATCAGCACAAGGTCGACCATGCCCTCGCCGGCGCCGAATCCGGTCTGGAAGTAACGCGATTTTGGCTGAATCGTGTCGAAATGCCAAGCTCGACACAACCATCCAACTATCTCAGCACGATAATGGATATTTGGCAAAATGATCTCGCTACCAACAGCATCTCGAATATCACGGTAAATCCTGACGGCTCAATTCAACCTGTGACCCTGGACTCCGCAACTGGACGAACCTTCAACGGGCAAAGTTTAATCGACCCCAGTGACCCCAATACTTTACAGGTTTACACCACAGGTGACAGCGGTCAAATTACGCGCACAGTAAAAGTTTGTTATGACATTGAACCCTATGAATATCCTATTTTTGACTTCGGCCTGGCAATAAAGGGGCCGCTGAATTTTAATGGCAATCCGACCCTCAACGGCGTAAATGCCAACAGTGAAGCCGATATTTATATCGAAAGCCAAAATAACAATCTTGCACTGCTCGTCACCGGTAACACAAACTTTGACGGCGATATCACCATCGCCAACGCAAACGCTGACGTTACTCTCATGCGTGATATTCTAATAGGAGGCGACCAGGGCCAGGCCGCCATAGACAATCACATCTCTATGGGCGCTGACCCTATAGAATTTCCTGTCCCTGACACAGAGCGTTTTCTGCAATATGCAACAGGTGATACCATTAGACGTTCCACTGACACATCAAGTAGTATGACGTTAACCAATGCAACAATAAAGGCCGGAACCAACCCCGTTTTCGAAGACAATGTCATAATAGAGGGAGTTTTGTTCATCGAATCACCTAACATCGTTACATTCAACGGCAATGTTGACGTTCAGGGCCTGATAGTTGGTGATGGTGATGCTGACAATCCCGGTACAAACAAAATATCCTTCCTTGGTAATTTTGAGACCAATCCGTACCCTCCAGGGCCGGAGTTTGATGAGATTCGCTCCGAAACCGGTTCTTCAATACTTGCTCCGGGCTTCGGGGTTTCCTTCGAGGGCAATTTCTCTGCTCTGAGTGGTGTTATGGCTGTAAGTGGCGCATACTTTACCGGCAACGTAAATGCAGTCGTCAAAGGAACAATTATTAATTACTCTGAAAACCCAACGACAATAGAAGGCAACGCCACATTGAATTTTGACCGATCAGACGATATTAAGATCCCTGCAGGTTTTGATCTGATCCGTGTATTAACATACGATTCGTCCTCTTACGAGGAGCTTGTACCTTAACCTTTTTTAAGGAGTATAGCCATGGAAAAGAAAAAAAGTCTTTTTAGAGTGAGGTCTTTGAACGTTTTATGGGCTCTTCTGGCGATTCTACTATGTGCCGCACCGTGTGGCGCCAGAACAATCTACAGCGAGGAAACACTAAATGTCGGTGCCGGCTACCCTGAACAGACCCTGAACGAGTTTTTGATTGTGCTCGGGACGCTGAATCTATATCCGGGGGCCTACGTGAACGGGGAGATCAAAGCCCTTGCCGGCAGCAAACTCAACATTTATGGTGGTGAACTTGGAGATAATTCTTACATCAATGTTTTAAGTGGCGAACCAAATGCGGTTGTGACGGTCTACGGCACAGACTTTGAGTTGGATGGCCAGCCTCTTGAGCCTTTAGCAACCCAGTTTACTGTCGATAACACTAATGGGGGGGAATTGACAGGGTTCTATGAAAACGGTGAGTACTTTGAGTTGCAGTTTTTTGGCACTATAACCATGTATCTGCAATATCCCACCCCTGACGTACTGATTGATATCAAGCCCGGCGGCAACCCAAACACCATCAACCTGCGCTCAAAGGGAGTACTGCCGGTGGCAATTCTCTCGAGTGAGGAAGTCAGCAATGAGTTCGATGCGACCACCATCGACCCAAGTACCGTCCAGCTGGCCGGGGCGGGTGTGGCCGTACGTGGAAAAAATAAGAAGTACATGGCCCACAAAGAGGATATCAACGGAGACGGTCTGACCGACCTAGTCGTGCAAATAGAAATTAAAAACCTTAATCCTGATAAGCTTGAAGACGGCTCTGCAATCCTGACCGCTCAAACGACCAATGGTGTTGAGATAAGGGGCTCAGACAAGATTTCCATCGTGCCGCGGAGGAGATAGACTCAGGTCGCAAAGTGTGCACATATTTAGCCGGTGTAGCCGACCTAAGAAAACGCAGACATCGGCTAAAATTCATAATTGTCAGCTAACGGGCTGTGAGCATTACGCTTGCAGCCCGTTTTTGCTATGCGTCCTGAGATTTCTTGAGTGTCAGCCTACAGACTCTTTCACAGGACACATGTAA
Organism: uncultured Pirellulales bacterium; assembly: GCA_964348055.1. Taxonomy (GTDB): domain Bacteria; phylum Planctomycetota; class Phycisphaerae; order Sedimentisphaerales; family Anaerobacaceae; genus JAUXAL01. The sequence goes on along the minus strand of CAYGBH010000194.1, from coordinate 1,026 downwards.
AGCCGCTGTCTTCGTTCTACTGTGCGTTAAGACTTGCCCAACCCTATATCTCTCTGATAACCTTCTGATGCGTGCCTGCTTTTGGGCTTGTAGACTCCCTTATACGGGAAATCTGTGTTTATAATACGAGGTATTCGGGTGTATTTTCGACGTGTATTTTCCTTTTGGTTTCCCCGGCGTGCAAAAGCTCTATCCAAATATAATCTATCCCTCCAAGAGCCGACTCGATTTTATCCGCCCACTCAATCAAAACGACCGACCGCGGGTAACAGAAATCGTCAAAGCCTATCATCTCAAACTCGCCCACAGAATTTAGCCGATAAGCATCTACATGGTAAATATCCAGCCGACCTGAATACTCATTAACTATCACGAACGTGGGACTATTAATGTGCCTGTGGTCCTTGGCCCCCGCACCGGCCGCAATTCCTTTAATAAGATGCGTCTTGCCGCTACCCAACAGCCCACAAATACCTATAACTTCACCACCTTTTAATTGTGAGCCGAGCTTGCGACCAAGCTCTATGGTCTCCTCCGGTGAATTCGAAATAGCATTAAAATCTGTGCGCACTGGTCAATAATCAGTAATCAATTACATCAGATGGTTATTTCCCCAATTGAGCCGGATAGTAATAACCCATCGTCTGAGCAACGACTCCCAACCGGTATTGATGGTCCTGCATAAGACAGACACGCCGGTCGGAAGCGGCAATGGTGGTGGTGTAAATGCGAAGTTCTCCCTTTAAGCTGGTTATCACCTCTTCCCGATGGTCACCCAGACAGTCAACGACTGCGATGACTCGGCCTTCAATCGGCTGGATAGCTTCGGCGCCCCAATCGCGAATCGCCCCGAAGACGGCCACTTCTTTCTGTGGGTCCGCATCCCACCAAACTGCACGGGGGGTCAAAGCTCCAGTTTCCCGAAACTCAATCAGCTGTCCCTTCGCGCTATAAAGCCATCGTTCTTTGAGGTCTCTTTCGCCGACGAAAACCTCCATACCGGGCCAGTCCACGAGGATGTCTCCA
>CAYGBH010000193.1:0-7695 GCA_964348055.1 uncultured Pirellulales bacterium | reverse complement strand
CTGCCCATTCTCATCCTTTGCGTTGACGTTCGCCCCTTTGACGATGAGCAGTTCAGCCATCTCTGTCTTGCCATGCAGAGCTGCATAATTTAGCGGCGTCAGCCCATTCTCATCCTTTGTGTTGACGTTCGCACCGTTGACGATGAGCAGTTCAGCCATCTCTGTCTTGCCATGCAGAGCTGCATTATGTAGCAGCGTCTGCCCATTCTCATCCTTTGCGTTGACGTTCGCCCCTTTGACGATGAGCAGTTCAACCACATTCCTCCAACCAGCCTCTTCTGCATAATTCAGTGGCGTCTCACTGCCTGGATAATACGGTGACGTCTCACTGCGGTTGTCCCTGGCGTCGACATCCGCTCCCCTGCCGATGAGGAACTCGACTACGTGCAATTGTCCTGCGCTGGCTGCATAGTGCAGTAACGTGCGGCCACCTTCGTCGCGGGCATCCACGTTAGTACCTTCCTCCAGATTGTTTCTGAGCTTATCGAGGTTTCCCCTGTGAGCGGCGAGATGGAGAGCAGAAACCTTGGCTCCTTTGCTGACGAGCAGTTCAACCATTTCACGCCCGCCTCCCGCGCTCCGGAGGGCAAACGATATAGGCGTCCAGCCTTCGTTATTTTTCGCGTTAACATCCGCGCCTTTTACAATCAAAAGTTCAGCCGTTTTTGTCCTACCACGGAGAGCTGCAAAATGTAGCGGCGTCCACCCAATCTCGCCCTTTGCATTGACGTCAGCACCGTGAGCAATAAGCAGTCTGGCAATTTCCGTATGGCCTCTGCTTGCAGCACGATGTAAAGCAGTCCCATACTTATCTTTGGCATTAACATCAGCACCGAATGAAAGGTTCAATTTGACTTGCTCAATGTCGCCATCAACTGCTGCCTCAAAAAGTGATTTGGTCTTCTTTGCTTGTTCAACGCGCTCTATCATCTGCTTCGTTGACGGGATAATCGCACTCGCCGGATATTCATTGAGAAGTTTCTTAAATGCAGATAATGCATCATCAAACTGTCCGGCTTTGAAATGTGACTGCCCGATCCAGTATTGTGCGTCCTGGGCGATTTTGCTATTTGGTGACAGGTTTATGACTTTTTTGTATTCGGTAATGGCGGCATCGTAATCGGCGAGTTTGCGCAGCTCGTTTGCCTTTTCGAAGTGTTGTTGAGCTTTTGTGTCTGTCTTTGAAGCAATATCGGCCAAAATCAAAGACGATATTCCGAGCACGGTTGCCAAAATCAGGCATACTGTTAATGACATTAATCTTTTGTTATTCATTTTCTTTGCTCTTATTTTCCGGCGCTGATTGATTGCGCCATATCTATCAATTGTGACATTTCGGTATTACCGATTAAGACATAAGAAAGAACATCATCCCTCCATGCAAGAATTGTTCCTGCGGCTTGTTCGGCGTTGCGATATATGGCATATTCCCTGAAATCCTGCCGCGATAGACCGCGCTGCCCATCCAAAGGTTGCTCAAACAACGATACCGAATTGATACCATCGGTATAAAGCAGTTGCAAGGCGTCACGGCCCTCGATCCTTCTGATTTGATCGAGTGCGTAGCCGGGGTGAAGCCTCGGGAGCGCTACCAGGTCGAAATCGGCTGCCTGCCGCGCTTCGGAGAGGGTCAGTGTATGACCATTCGAAATTGCCGGAGCTTCGGGCGGGCTGACTTGGTGCTCAGATAAAGGTCCTCTGACAATTATGCCGGGACGCATGAATTCGGGCCCATCATCAAGAAATTCATAATACAGGATATCATCTTGGTTTATATGTATCTGTATCGGTTGTGCTATGGCCGGACTCAGGGAAACATGTCGAGCGACGACATCCTGGTGCTCTCTTAAATACAAGTTGATAGTAGCTGAATCGTCAGTCCGAGCAAGGCCGACATCCCGCCGGGCCTGTTCCAGTTGGCCTTTCAGGTCGGTGACTTTTCTGGACAGGACTAAGCAGGCTACCAAGGAAGAGATGATAAGAAATGCCGCAGCTAAGCGGCCAGCTCTTTTCCATAACGCAGTCCTCCATATATTCGGCTCAAATGCAGCCGAAGTTCCTTCTTTTGGTTTTTCCTGTGATTCGAAAATATCAATCTCTTTCTTGTGATTCTGTTTCCATTTATCAAAATCGAACTGCGGTCTATCACGGCCGATGGTCTTTGAGATTAGTTCGTCTAACTTTCTATTGTCTCTATCTGCATTCATAGCCGTTTCTCCGAAAAACCATTTCTTCTTAAATAGTCTGCCATTTTTCTTTTTGCCCTTGTCAGGCGTCCGTTGATCGATGCCTTTGAAATTCCCAAAACGGAGCTGATTTGCTCGTAAGACAAGCCGTCGTAATATCGCATGACGACCAGCTCTTTCGTGGATTCCGGAAGTTGCTCAATCGCTCGACGAATCAGCTTGTCGTTTTCGTCATGATTCTCGACCTCGTCTGCTTGTGAAATATCTTCCGTGCTAATCTGCTTTGCCTTGGTCGCTATCATATCTTTGGCAACGTTTCTGCATATAGCCGCGAGCCACGGTGCGAATTTTGCTCTTTCTTTGAGGCTTTTTATCCTGACAAGGGCTCTGGCGAAGCTTTCCTGGGCGGCGTCTTCAGCAAGCTGATGGTCGCTCAGAACCGCGTAGGCGATTGCAGCCATCGCAGCGTAATATCGCCGGCACAGCAGCCCGAAGCTCTCGATATCACCGCCGGTTGCCAATTCAATCAGGTCTATTTCCGATCTCTCAGACACGTTTCAAAGGTTAACCTCCAATTCGTATATTGCTGAATCAGCACTCAGTATATTGTCTGATTTTACACTGAAAAATAAGCGCGAAAAATACGCATCTCATCACTTTTTTTGATTTTGTCCGGTCGCTGGGTAAATCAGTGCAATTCGTGTAATCTGTGGTTAAATTTTACTTGACGGCCAAGCTCTTTATGGGTATAATACGCCTCAAATAATGGAATAAAATCACTATAAATAATCAATCATCAATTCGAAGGAGAGTCGGTCAGCCAATCAACCATTTAACCACTCACAATGAACCGCGAAATACGAGATACGCTTCTTTAGCCTGCCCTGAGCGCAGTCGAAGGGAGATACGATATTGGATATCAGGACAACAGGAAATCAGGATGCTGGGAATCAGGAGAACAGTCAATCAGGAAGGATATCCCTGATAACCTGATACCCTGGTAATCACTGCCTGGTAACCAGATACCCTGATACTCAGTACAATTATGCAAAACAAAGCCAAAGTTAAAATAGGCAAAATGAACATAAACATAGCATTGATAAAGAATTATGACAAAAACAACAAACAATCAACAATGAACGTTATTCAAAACAAACCCAAACAAAGCCAATTTCAAAAGCCCACAAAAACATCAAAGGAGCGGGAACCAAAAAGGGTGTCAGGAACTTTTGTTGGTTCTCAGCTGCCGGAAAGGATATACTATTGTTTATGGGAAATCCCATTTTAGCTTGAAATTTGGCGAAAGTTCATTTAAGTGCTTATCATTTTGGAGTTTATGGCTATGAAAGGGAAACGAGATAAAATCGATAGAAGGAATTTTCTAAAAACTATGGGCACAGCGGGCTTGGTCCCAGCTTTTGTGCCGCTGGCAACCGGTTTTGCAGCGGCTGCTAAAGACAAAACTACGGAAAAAACGCAGAAGCCCAAGGTTCCACGGGTGCCGAAACGAAAGTTGGGCAAAACCGGCGTGGAGGTCCCATCCTTATCTCTCGGTGGAAACTACAGTCTTACCGACAAGCAGGTCCTACTAAAAAGAGCTCTCGAGTATGGTATCGACTGCTGGGATACAGCACCTGTCTACGCAGGCGGAGATAGTGAGCTTGGGATGGGTGAATTCTTGGTAAAGAACCCGGATGTGCGAAAGAAATTGTTCATTGTCAATGTTGCATCACGCGCAAAGACCGTCGCAGACGTGGAAAATGTTCTTCAAACATCTTTGAAGAGGATGAATACCAAATACTTTGATCTGTATCTTGGCGTTCACATGTTGTCAGACCCTACAAAGTTAACAGATGAGCTAAAGCAATGGGCCGAAAGCGCGAAGAAAAGAAAACTAATACGGTTTTTCGGATTCAGCACACATTCCAATATGGCCCAGTGCCTTGCTGCAGCGGCAAAGCTCGACTGGATTGATGCGGTAATGACTCGCTATAGTTTTCAAATGATTGACGATGTCCAGATGCAAGCTGCTATTGACGCGTGTCATAAAGCTGGCGTCGGCCTTATTGCCATCAAGACTTTAGGACGCGGACAAAAAGGCCCACCAAAGGGTGGTCGTAGACGTCGTGGGCCGAGAGGAGGTCCGGGTGCTCCTGGAGGTGAGGGTCCCGGCAGTCAACCTGATGCCCTGGGGCGTCGGGCTGAAGATGCCGAAGAAGATATGAAACTGCTCGTCCACTTTTTAGAGCGAGGTTTCACCGAGGGCCAGGCAAAGATAAAACTTGTGCTGGAGGATAAAAGATTTAGTTCGGCCTGTGTGGGGATGAAGAATATCAGTATTTTAGACTCAGACGTTGCGGCAGCACTCGATAAAACCAAACTTACCCGCGCGGATATGGAAGTTTTCAAGGAATACGCCAAAGCGACCTGCAGCGGCTACTGTGCCGGCTGTGCATACATTTGTGACTCGGGGCTGCCCGAAGCACCTTATGTCAGTGATATTATGCGGTATCTGATGTACTATAACAGCTACGGCGATGAGGATAGAGCGAGAGAACTTTTCGCTCAAATCCCGGCCAGAGTAAGAAGCAAACTGCTCGATATAGATTACAGTCTCGCAGAAGCTCGCTGTCCGCAGCATCTGCCGATAGGCGAGCTGGTCGCCGAGGCAGTCGGCAAGTTGGCCTGAATCAATTGGTTATTTATTAATATCGAAGGTCCGCCTGCGGCGGGGTCGATTCTATAAATGCGCAAAAAAATTTACCCATTTTCGATAACATAAGTGCCTTTCTAACAAGTCCTTACGTTAAAAAATCACGTTTTTTCTTGCTTTTTTTACGCATTTCGGTTATGATAGTCGCATAGTAAGAAAATGATATTCAACGGTTCCGGGGGGGGTTAACGATGAAGAAATTTTATTACGAAACCTGGCTTCCATTTGCATTTAACAAAAGGCGGATTTTGATTCTGGCCATAGCAAGCTATATCGCCTTGTGTTAAGCGGGTATGGATTCTTTAGTTTTTATAGCCGTTCAGTTTTGAACGGCTTTTTTTATGCGCGCAGAGAGCTTAAATATTTGACATATCCAGGACAGTAAATTACGCTTATGAGAACCAATCCACTAATTATTGGACTTTGTGCTATTGACGCAATCTAAGGCGGCACCACCAGGCTTATTTGGTATGCTGAAAAATAACCTTAGGCGGCCCCCTCAAACTTGTTTGGGGGTGTTTTTCACATTAGAATCTACGTTTTTTATGGGCCTGTTTTACAAAGAGCAACAGGGAACCTGAAAATGATAATAGTTACCGGCGGAGCCGGTTTTATCGGCTCAGCACTAATTGCCGCACTAAATAAGAGACAAATCACCGACATCCTTGTTGTCGACCAGCTTGGTGCAGACCAGAAGTGGAAGAATCTGCGGAACCTGTCCTTTGTAGATTATGTCGAGAAGGACGATTTCCTGGAAATGGTCGTTGAGAACAGGCTCGATTCGGCTACTGAGGCGGTCTTTCATCTCGGTGCCTGCACCGACACCACAGAAACAAATGCCTCCTACCTCATAAAAAACAACTACGAATACAGTAAACTTTTAGCTCAATGGGCAACCTCCGATAATATCCGCTTTATCTATGCTTCGAGTGCAGCTACTTATGGTGATGGCTCGGCTGGCTTTAGCGACGACGTTGAAAAAATCGATGAGCTCAGACCCCTGAATATGTACGGCTATTCCAAGCACCTGTTTGACCTGTGGGCACATAAGGCCGGACTGTTGAAAAAAATTGTGGGCCTGAAATACTTCAACGTCTTCGGGCCGAACGAGTATCACAAGGGCGATATGCGGAGTTTTGTCGTCAAGGCCTTTGAGCAGATAAACGCCCCCGTGCTTTCTTGCCCGCCACCCCGACTCGCGTCGGAAGACGCGGGGGCAGGCGAAAGCAAGAACGGGGGTAAAGTCCGCCTGTTCAAATCCTATAGGCCCGAATTCAGAGACGGCGAGCAGATGCGGGATTTTATTTACGTCAAAGATGCGGTCGATATGACTTTGTTTTTCTACGACAATTCGCAGCTAAGCGGGCTGTTTAACATCGGCAGCGGAAAGGCACGCACCTGGAACGACCTCGTAAAAGCGGTTTTTGCGGCGATGGACAGCAAGCCCAAAATTGAATACATCGAAATGCCCGATTCAGTCCGGAACCAATACCAGTACTTTACACAGGCCGATATAACCAAACTCCGCAAAGTCGGCTACAAGCAGGAAACTACCTCGCTTGAAGAAGCAATCCAAGACTATGTCCAAAACTATCTGCAAAAAGGTGGGTATTTAACCGGCATTTAGCTATTATTATTCCTTTAGACGAGATTCTGATGCCGTTTACGCCATATCATTTTGGGCCCAGTGGCTTTATCGGGCTTACTCTTAGAAAGTGGATTGACATCCCTGTCTTTGTCCTGGCCAACGTGATAGTGGACATTGAGGTCCTGGTTATAATGCTTTTCGATCTTGGGTGGCCGATACACCGCTATTGCCATACCTTATTAATCGGGGCGGCAGTGGGCGGACTCTGGGGCGTCGCGGCGTATCCGTTACGGCATCTCTTCAAAAAGATAATGCAATTATTTCGTGTGCCTTACAAAGTCGATTTACGGAAAATGGTTATCTCAGGCGTCTTGGGCGTGTGGCTGCACGTTTTGATTGACGGGGCCTATCACTTTGACATAAAGATGTTTTGGCCATACGAAACAATATCTTTATGGCGAGTGTGTCACCGACACGTTAGTGCCGGACAGATAGAAACTATATGTGTTGCTTTCTTCATTACGGCTGTTATCCCGTATGCGTTTGCCGCCGCATCGTACATTAAACAAAACAGAGTTAAAAAGTAAGCCCCGGGTAAAACCCGGGGCTAAATATGGCCGTTGTTCTGATTCTTGCTTATTTTATGCTGTTCTTTTATAATCACTGCCTTGAAGTGCCTTAGTTTGCAGAAAGAAGTGTATGGCTGAAAGAATTGCAGAGCAAATCCAATTACTAAAACGTGGCACGGTCGAAATCTTTACCGAGGCCGAGCTGAGCCAGAAGCTCACCGAGGCGGCTAAAACGCACCGACAGTTGCGAATCAAGCTCGGCCTGGACCCGACCAGTGCCGATATACACCTCGGCCATACGGTCGTATTGCGAAAGATGCGGCAGTTCCAGGACCTCGGCCACAAGGCCGTCCTTATAATAGGTGACTACACCGCACGAATCGGCGACCCTTCCGGCCAGGACACCACCCGGCCCATGCTCTCGCCTGAACAAATTGAACAAAATGCCAAGACTTACTTCGAGCAGGCAGGCAAAATCCTGGATACATCCGAGGACAAGCTCGAAATCAGATACAACAGTGAATGGCTTTCGGACCTGAGACTCGCTGACATCATCAAGCTCACCAGCAGTATGACCGTAGCCCGAATGCTTGAGCGAGACACCTTTGAGCTGCGACACAAGAAAGGCGACCCTATTGG
>CAYGBH010000192.1:0-7705 GCA_964348055.1 uncultured Pirellulales bacterium | reverse complement strand
CCTGGTCTGGAAGTGGGCTCCTCGGGAGTCTCTTCCGTGTACGTTAAGCAAAATGCCATATCTATTGAATTGTTTTCAAGACTATGATACGGATGCGTCTTGGGATAACGCAGCTCTCTCCAGACGTGTGGCAGCAGCCCGAAAAAGACGTCACAAACAGCATCGTCCATGTAATGGTCGGGCCATTGACGCGTCTTCCAGCCAAATTCGCCACCATCGGTATCGACCTGTACGTTTAACCAATAGATGACCGGGTCGTCGAGCGTACCTGTCTGCAGAAATGCGTCCTCGGGCTCGATATCGATATCTATTTGCCAAATCTGAGTATCACCGCCTGGACGCAGTTCCCCGGTAACAGGATCCCACCACCACTCACCGGGATCACGCACTACGTGATAGAGTGCCTCTTGGAACTGGCCCGCCAGGAAATCCTTTGCCCACAGCACCTCCGGAGCAGGCTTGGAGAATCGACTATCCGGATCGGCCCCGGCGAGACTAGCCGAGTCATCGGGATGGATGCTTAGGCGAATCCTCTTGATGACGCCCTTCTTGTCGTCCTTCCACGAGCCCCACAGATGTACGTCCGTGATCAGGCTGCGGCTTCGACACTCAAAGTCATCGGCAATTGTACGGATATTTCCGTCACTGCTATCGACGCGGATGTCGATCCCTCGGTTAGTCACATCCGGTAATTGGACCCATTTGCTGTTAGGGCATAACGGCTCAATAAAGACTTCGTGGTCCTCGACCTCACCGTCACGAGCCGGACCTTCGGGCCCTAAGCCGCCCTGCCTGCTGATTCGGAATCGCGCGAAGGTCTGTCCAATCACGGCACTATCGAGCACAGTAAACGATATGGTGTGGGTCCCGTTGGGCAGGAAACCATTGTAGATCTGTTCACTCGCCTGCCAGGTCCCATCAGCGTCAAAATCAATCCACGCCTGGACAATGCCACCGCCACCATGGACCTCAAGTGTTATGTTCGCTACCTGGCCCGGATTCAGCGACGGTATAGTTACGCCATCCTCATCATCATTTCCGTCGTTGTCGTCACCAAGGGCATTCGGGCTCGGCTGGCCATCGGGGTCGGGGTCGGCTGAGTCGGTCCGGTCACCCAACCATGGCCCGGCAATAATGTGGTTGGCACCATTATTTGCAGCGAGCGTCGGATATGTTGGGTCAGGGGCATCACCCCAGTCGTACGGGGGTAGTCCGGGTTCTTTGCTCGGGTAGATATAGTAGTCCTCCGTCTCTCCGTACTGGTACCCACCCACCGGTCCGGAACCACCATGTATTGCGGCGCTGGCAATAACACCCCAGGGCTGCTCGGCCACCGTGATGCGCATCCACATCGGCGGCGGCTCAGCCACATCCGACGGATGCCAGCACATAAACTGCGGCGTGGTAATAGTAAACGTACCGGCCCCAGTGAACAGCAGTTGCTGGTTTTGAACGGCCCATTCGGGCGCCTGGTCACCTGTCGGGCATTCGGTGACATCATTCCAGTCACCATCACGATTCCAGTCACACCAGACATTTACATAAACCGGACCGGGAATAGAATTGACAATAGTCACCACGTAATCAAGCGTCGCCCTCTGGCAATGCGGCAACACCAGCGGCAGCTGGACACCATCATCGGCGTCGTCCTGATCGGGCAAGTCAGCAGGCGGGTCGAGGTTGTTGTGGGCATCCTCGTCAAACCCAATATCGGCTTCGTTTTCGAGGCTAACGCGTTTGCCGAGATATACGAAGGCCTTCGGCTCCCAATGAATTGGACCATATGGAGGCGAGCCGGTCTCGTAAACGGTCGGGTAGTCCGCAACGACACCTGTGGCTGGATAGGCGAGCATCGGTGTCGGTGGGAAACTGTTGGAACTGTCCGGTGCATCACCAAGGTCGTGTTCGCCCTTTGTTTTATCGCCACCGGTAATCACGAATGCCAGATCGAGTGTTTCGTTGGCGTACTCATGGTCTTTGGGATAAGTCATCGGAAACCAAGTGGGCGCTGCAGCAGCTCCAGCAACGAGGTAGACGGCATCGTCATTCCAACGCAATTCGCGAGTGGTTGTCTTCCATCCGAACGAATAACTTAGAGCAGGTGGCTCAGCACCGACACGAAGGTAGACCTTCTTCTCAGTCGGATCATCTACGATAGAGAGTTTGCTCACATCCCAGCCGGGCGCGCCGGTGACATCGAATACAGGGCTGCCGAAACTGAGGCTCCCCCCATATGTGAACAGCATATAGTCGCCGATAGCAGGCGGCTGATTGGTTTCGATTTTCAGCCCCCAGCCGGTTTGTAAGACTAGGTTGCCGCCTACGTTAATCAGGTCGCTGCACGTTGCCTCCAACTCCCATACATAGACAGAGGAGCTATCGAGAGTCAAATCACCGACAACATTCAGTGTACCACAGCTGCCCCCCGGTGACTGAACATTCTCAGCGGCAGAGGGCAGGTTGGACGCTACCTGGGCGGGACCTAATTCTTTGACCCCCAGCCAATATATCCTTCCTTCCTGCTGTATGAAAGGATCGTCTTCGATGCAAAAGTTGTACTGATACGCCTGCCTGTGATTGACCGGCAAATAGAGCCCTGTCGCCGGGTCGTACCAGTTCTCCGGGCCATCATGGACTTTGCTAACGGTGTATTGGCCGGGCCTAAACGTTCGGCTCCATAGGAGCTGCCCCGGCATGCTCCAACTGTCGGCCGACTTAGCCGGGATGTCCGAATAAATGCTGAGTTCGAATGTCAAGCTGTCCGGTCCGTCCTTCGGCAAAACATCATCGGCAAATGAGCCCCAGATGTGAATATCATTAATGGGGCCGGTTGCCGTGCACTTGAAATCATCCGCCAAGGAGGTCAAGGACATCTTTACATCGACGCCCGTAGAGCCGAGGTCGGGCAACTGCGGCCAGTGCATCTTGTGCACGTCGCCATATCGCCAGTCACAAGGGCTAATCTGACCTGCTATAGCTGCAAGCCGTCCTGTGCCAAAGGACATGATCAATGCCGCGACGAATAGCACAAGAAATGCTGATTTTGGATTCGACTTTTTCATAATCACGTCCTCCATAAAAAGGTCCGGACATAAAGCCGGACTTGTCTCTCGATAGTCACCGAGATTTTCAATTCATTGGGCCCAATAGTTACCTCCTTTTTTTTGCAGAGCAAAGCTTGGTGTGAAATGAGAAAGCCCTTTCACACCACTCCTCTACTAAAAATAGAATATTTCAGCGAGGCCAGAATGTCAAGGAAAAAAGTGCGGTAAAAAATCTTTTTAAATGAATCAGAGATAAGCCCTGAAAGGCGGTTGCTTGGGTTCCCAAGCCTTATGCGTCCAGAAAACGAATTAAAACGTCATTATTGGCCTAATAGCAGGGATTCGGTTGGACAGAGACCCGTCTATTTGCACTTCGTTGTCATTTTTTGGCAGTGTTACCGTGCTTGTATAGTTAAAAAAGCGGCTACTCAAAAAACGCTTGATTGCCGATTGCCGAGCGGGTATTATCTTAACCTGAAGTGTTTGCCAATAAAATAGTCCGGGAAATAATAGGAATAGTGCATTTTTGTGCACAGCGTTGAGGATTTATAGGTCCTTTTACAATGCTGACAGGAGATTGAAGGCATGGAAAGCCTGCAAAACCTTACTCCACCCGGCCCACCAGTTTCAATGAAGGTTCAGGAGGCATGTCTGATTCCCAAAGGTGCTATTAAGAAAACCGTGTTTATGTTCGCAGTGCTATTAATGATAACAATACTTGCAGCTTTCTTAGTTAGTTCCTGTTGCGGAAACAGTTTTTGTCATTCCCACGGAAGCGGGAATCCAGCTTTTTCGCTCTGGACCTCTGCTTTCACATGGGTGACTCCGTCAGTTTTTGTTTTCTGCAACAGATAATAGTTAGAGGCATCGAAAAAAGCTAAGCTCGGGATTCGTGAAAGCTGGTTATTGATAAACGAGCCAACTGATTGTTTCTGTTTAGCCTGTTAACGGGGTATTGCCTGTGAAGGTTGTGACCATTTTTGCTTTGTGTGCTTCTTGCAGAAATGCTCGACTGCAACCTACAGGGACGGAGTCTAAGTGAACTAACAATTTACGATTGACAGCCTGGAATCAGCTGTAGGGAAACACAAAACAAGCCTATCGGCTGAGTGGAAATATGGATTTCAGAGGCAACACTTTTTCAAAGGAAAAGGTTGTAATATGACTTGTATTAGTTTAGATGTTGGTTCTCCCTCCCGGATATAAGTCCTTATATGAAAAACTACGACTCAATAAAACGGATTATGGTCACAGGTGGTGCAGGTTTCCTCGGTTCACACCTCTGTGAAAGACTGCTTAACGAAGGACACGAGGTCCTATGTGTTGACAATTTCTATACAGGCCGTCGCATCAACATAGCACCGCTTCTTTCAAATTCCCTATTTGAGGTCCTTAGACACGACATTTGTTTCCCTCTTTATGTGGAAGTCGATGAAATTTACAATCTTACCTGCCCGGCCTCACCAATACACTATCAGTTTGACCCTGTCCAGACCACTAAAACGTCTGTTCACGGCGCCATCAATATGCTCGGTCTTGCAAAACGTCTAAAAGCTAAAATTCTCCAAGCTTCAACATCAGAAGTCTACGGCAACCCCACAATTCATCCTCAGGTGGAAAGTTACTCGGGAAATGTAAACCCAACCGGTTTGAGGTCTTGCTACGATGAAGGAAAGAGATGTGCAGAAACACTTTTCTTTGATTACTATCGCCAATATAAACTCAAGATAAAATGTGATTACTTCTTCTCGCAATATTAAGTGGTAGGGGTTCAGGCAAAGTATTAACTCAAATGGAGAGTAGTGTATGTTGAATGACAAAGTAATATTAGTTACCGGCGGAACTGGCTCCTTTGGTCAGAAGTTCACTGAAATACTGCTGAAAAATTACGAACCGAAAAAGATCGTAATCTTAAGTCGGGATGAGTTTAAGCAATATCAAATGGCTAAGAAATTCTCTGACCGAAAATATCCGATTCGGTATTTTCTTGGTGATGTCAGAGATAAGGACAGACTCTTCAGGGCGTTCGAAGGCATAGATTATGTGGTTCACGCCGCTGCTTTAAAGCAGGTTTCTGCCTTAGAGTATAACCCCACCGAGGCGGTTAAGACAAATGTAGTCGGGGCAGATAACATAGTAGATGCTGCAATTGATGCAAGAGTCAAAAAAGTTATCACGCTATCTACTGATAAGGCTGTAAATCCTATAAATCTTTATGGGGCGACGAAACTGGTTGCTGAGAAAATATTCATTGCCGCTAATGCTTACGCAGGCGGAAGGGTTAAATTCGCAGTAGTAAGGTACGGCAATGTAGTAGGCTCCAGAGCAAGTGTTATACCCTTGTTTTTGAAGCTTAAGCAGCAAGGGGCGCAAGAATTTCCCATAACTGATGTCAGAATGACACGTTTCTGGATTACTTTGGAGCAGGGGGTAAATTTAGTGCTGAAAGCATTGAAAGAAGCTGAGGGGGGAGAAGTTTTTGTACCAAAAATTCCTTCCATGAAAATAACCGATGTGGCCAGCGCAATAGACCCGAATCTTAAGTTCAGAATAACAGGCATCAGGCCCGGCGAGAAAATTCATGAGACTTTAATCTCCGAGGATGAAGCCAGAGCAACAAGAATGTTCGACAGAATTTATGTGATTTTATCCCAGTTCATTCCCGAAAAGACACACAGAAAATACGAGAATTGCCGCTGCGTAGCCGAGGGTTTTGTCTATAGAAGTGACACCAATGACGAATGGGTCAGCGAAGAAGATTTAGAGCAAATGATTAACCAGGAGGAAGCTGAGCTGGTTAGTGCAGAAATCGCCAGTTAAATTGCATGTCCAGCATGATAACTATGAGGAAAGTTTTCTACAGCCACCAATGTATAGAACAGGATGACATCGATTCGGTGCTCGACGTATTGAAGTCCGATTTCCTTACACAGGGACCCAAGGTAGAAGAATTTGAACAGTCGCTCGCAGACTATTGTGGGGCGAGATTTTCAGTGGTGTTTTCTTCCGGAACAGCCGCCCTTTGCGCAGCTTATTTTGCCACAGGCCTTGATGGTAATGACGAGATAGTAACATCGCCAATGACATTCCTGGCCACGTCCAATGCAGCTTTATCCCTCGGGGCCAAGCCCGTATTCGTTGATATCGAGCCGGACACAGGCAATATTGAACCTGACCTGATCGAAACAGCCATAACCGACAGGACAAAGCTGATTGTGCCGATGCACTTTGCCGGACACCCGGTACAATTAGAAAAAATAGCACAAATCGCTCGAAGACATCGTTTGCTGGTAGTTGAAGATGCCTGTCATGCACTTGGCGCCAGGTATGAAAACGCAATTATCGGTGATTGTACATATTCAGATATGTCAGTCTTCAGCTTTCATCCTGTAAAATCAATTGCAACGGGTGAAGGCGGAGCGGTTTTGACAAATAACAAGGAATTTCAAAATAAGCTGCTTATGTTCCGGCATCACGGCGTAACCAAAGACCGCAGGATTTTCAGGAATAAATCAGATCTGGTCGGCGATTGGTACTACGAGATGCAGCTTTTAGGTTACAACTACAGATTGACGGATATCCACTGTGCGTTAGGCATTTCTCAACTCGCAAAGCTCGGCAGATTTATTCAAAGGCGAAGGGAAATTGTTGAAGCATATGCGCAGGCCTTCGAGAATAATACGTTCTTTGACACGCCTGTCGAAAAAAGTTATGCAAAATCCGCCTGGCACTTATATCCGATCAGATTAAAAGACAACTACAAAACCAAGAAAGCCAAGATTTTCACAAAACTTCGGGAAAGGGGCCTGGGCGTGCAGGTACATTATATACCCATACATCTTCAGCCGTACTATCAACAGCTCGGTTACAAAAGAGTTTTATGTCCGAATGCGGAGGACTTTTACGAAAGGGAGATTAGCATTCCTTTATATCAGTCCATGTCAGCAGAAGACGTCGACTATGTTATCCGGAACACACTTGATGTTTTCGAAAGGTTTGAATGAGAATCGCTGCCATTATTCAGGCAAGAGTTTCATCAAGGCGACTACCGGGAAAAGTGCTTAGAGAATTACCATACGGCAGCGGCATAACGGTACTGGAGCAAATAATTAGAAGGCTAAAAAGATGTAAGAAGCTCAACGGTGTTATAGTAGCTACGACAGCCGAAAAAGATGATGATGAATTGGTAAGTATTGCACAAAGAGGAGGAGCCAAACATTTTAGGGGCACCAAGGAAGATGTTCTGTCACGGTACTATTCTGCTTCCAAAGAAAACGGCTTGGATATTCTCGTCAGGATAACAGGTGATTGCCCCTGTATCGATCCTGAAGTAGTGGATTTGGTCATAGAAAAACACTTAGCTGCAAAAACCGATTTTACTTCAAATATCTTGAATAGAACATTTCCTCATGGTCTGGATACAGAAGTGTTGAATTTCGACACACTGGAAAAAGCCCACCTGCAAGCGAAACAAGCCTTTGAAAGAGAACATGTCTGTCCATATATTTATAAAAGCAATCCGCAAATGTTTAAGATTTCGTCAGTTGAAGCACCAGAAATATTGCACGCCCCGGATATTAGAGTCACTCTCGACACAGAACAAGATTACGCGTTGCTATGTGCGGTCTTTGACTACCTCTATCCGGAAAACGAGTTTTTCG
>CAYGBH010000191.1:0-7802 GCA_964348055.1 uncultured Pirellulales bacterium | reverse complement strand
CCCGCCCGGCGGGCAGTTAAGATTGATCCGATGGAGGCGTTGCGGTATGAATAATGAATTATGTATTAAGAATGATGAATTGAGGATAAAATGAGTACTCTTTTTAACGACATCAAATATGGCTTTCGCATGATGCGGAAGAATCCCGGTTTCACAGCGGTGGTAGTTATTGTGCTTGCGTTAGGCATTGGTGCCAATACCATGATCTTCAGTGTTGTTAATGCGGTTTTGCTGCGTCGATTACCCTTTCCGGAACCAGACCGTTTGGTGATGATCTGGCAAAAGCTTCCTGGTTACGGAATACCGATGCTTCCTTTTTCTGAACCGGAGTTCTTGGACTACCAGAGAAATCAACAGATGTTCGAAGGACTGGCGGTCTTTGATATTGAGGACGCAAGCTTAACAGGTCAGAGTGAACCGCTCCAAATCTCAGTTGGCGTCATATCTGAACAATATCTGGTGACATTGGGACTTAAACCATTTCTTGGCCGTGGTTTCAGTGCACAAGAACATCGACCAGGTGGGGGACATGTCGTTATACTCGATCATGATTTCTGGAAACATTACTTTGGGTCCAATCCCAATGTTGTGGGGAAGACCATGGTGCTAAATGGTATACCTCATGAGATCGTAGGCATTGTACGGAATACGATGGCCTTTTTACCCGACAGTGTCCTACCCGACAATATCGATGTTCTAGTCCCCATGACGATAAATATATCGAATCCTCGCAATCGTGCCGAACATAGCCTACTCGCAGTGGCTCGAATCAAATCGGGGATTACATTTGAACAGGCTCAACAGGAAATCAATCAACTCGCACAGGGCATGAAACAGGAGTATCCGAGCAACTATGCAGATGAACGCTGGGGAGCTTATCTACAACCCTTACACGATTTGTACGTAGGCGATAGCCGTCCCGCCATATTACTACTTCTTGGTGCCGTGGGATTGGTTCTGCTGATTGCCTGTGCTAATGTTGCGAATCTTCTTATGACCCGCTCTGTAGAACGTGTTAAAGAAATGAGTATCAGAGTCGCATTAGGCAGTAACCTCATACGGATTATACGTCAGCGTTTCACTGAGAGTTTGTTGCTTTCCTCATTTGGTAGTGCTGTGGGACTCTTGCTGGCTTTCTATAGTATCGGTTTTCTGCCCAAGTTGGCCGAGAGCCAAATCCCAAACCAGATTCCCATCCGTATCGATCTTTGGGTGCTTGGATTCACACTGGTATTATCCATGCTGACAGGTCTCATCTTTGGAATCGGACCAGTCATACAAGGTTCTTTAACAAGCGCGTATCATTTTTTGAACCAAGGGCAGCAGTATTCTACGTCAATGTCATGTCCACGCCTACGCAAACTATTTATCATTAGCGAAGTGACGGTCACATTCATACTATTGGTCGGAGCAGGGCTTTTCTTGCGAAGCTTCACAAAACTGCTTCGCGTGGATCCCGGGTATCAGGCCAAGAACGTTGCAACATTCCGTCTTAACCTGCCCGATACCCGGTACCAAGGAGAACAGTCCATGACAGCTTTTTACAATCGGCTCTTGACGCGGATCAGAGATATACCCGATGTGGAAGCAGCCGGCGCAATCTCTGAATTGCCTTTGAGCGGAATGCTATCGTCCGGCAGTGTTCTTGTGAGGGATCTTCCACCAAAAAGCCCTAAAGACCCATCAGGTTTCTTTGAAACCGACAAACGGAGCATTACGCCTGGTTACTTTCAATCCATGGGCATCCAGCTTTTACAGGGCCGGTTGATTAAGGAAACAGACCGTCCAGAATCGGCCCCTGTAGCCGTTGTAGACGAGACATTTGCCAAACGCGCCTGGCCGGACGGACAAAATCCTATCGGCCGACAAATTTCCACAACTTATAAAGATGATAAGCCCTATTGGCAAATCGTGGTGGGTGTCGTCCGACATATCAAACATCAGAGCCTTCGTACTGAGGGACGTGAACAGGTCTATGTCCCGTACGCCCAGCTTCCGGAGAGGTCTATGTTCATTACACTAAAGACCTCCGGTGATCCCGCCGCTGCATTGAAGACCGTATATCATGAAGTGACCCAACTAGATCCCCTCTTGCCAATTTATAACAGACTCACTATGAAACAACGACTATCCATATCAATGGAACTGGAACATTTACAAACGATTCTTGTTGGCGCATTTGGCCTATTGGCACTGGTTTTGGCATCAACTGGCCTTTACGGTTTCATCTCGTATTCAGTATCTCAGCGTACCCATGAGATTGGAGTGCGAATGGCATTAGGAGCACAACAATCCGATGTCATGAAATCAATATTGGGACAAGGCATGCGTCTTGTCCTGATTGGTGTGGTTCTGGGGCTGGCAGGATCGGTTTTCTTCGTGCGCTTGGTTCGGGCGTTATTGTACGACATGAGTAGCTTGGATCTAATGACTTTTGTTCTTGTCCCTTTACTGTTCGTGAGCGTTTCCATGCTGGCTTGTTATATTCCCGCGCGGCGAGCGACGCGGATCAATCCCATGGAGGCATTGAGATATGAATAACAAGAATAGAATCCGGAATATAGCAGACAGGGTAAGGAAGCAAAATCATGATTAAACTGAAGAACATTCAAAAGTGTTATAACACCAAAGCCGGATTTGTGTATGTGCTGCAACAAATTAATATCGATATCGAAGAAGGCGAATTTGTCACAATAATGGGGCCATCGGCTGCGGGTAAAACCACATTATTGAACATCCTCGGAATGCTCGACCATGACTGGGAGGGTGAATATTATCTCAACGGCCGAGCCGTACATACACTCAAACCCAAGCAGCGTATGGCATTAAACCGGCAATATGTAGGTTTCGTGTTCCAAAACTTTAATCTGCTCGACAGTCTGACGGTCTATGAGAATCTGGATACTCCTTTGTCTTATCGTAATGTTAAGGCCTCGGAGCGGGCGGCAATCGTATGCGACACTCTGGACCGGTTTGGTATTGTGGGCAAGAAGGACCTGTACTCCAGCCAGCTCTCAGGTGGCCAGCAACAGCTTGTAGCTATTGCACGAGCAATTGTGGCCAGTCCGAAGATGATTCTGGCAGATGAACCGACAGGCAATCTGCACTCATCGCAGGGAGAGGAGATTATGGAATTATTCAAGAAGCTTAACAGAGAAGGCACTACTATCATCCAGGTAACCCACAATGACAAATATGCCGCTTACGGCCGAAGAATCATCAAACTCAAAGACGGCTGGATGGAGAAATAATCCCGGACCAACTCATAGCAAAGGTAGGGAAAATATGACGACAATCTGGTACGAAATTAAATGTGGCTGTCACATACTGCGGATAAATCCCGGCTATGCCCTGATAACAGTAGCATCGATTATGCTTATTATCTCAACAGGCTGTACTTCCTTATCTCGAATAGAGCAATCCGACAGCAAACTTCCTGCAGAAAAGCTGACTAGGATTGACACGGTCCGGCTTGCAGATCATTCAATCTCTCCGCCGGTGACCGTCGAGCAGGCCACCGAACAAATCAATCAACAAGTCGCCGAACCCAACCAGCCTGGCAAGACAGTGACATTGTCTATTGAACAGGTGCGTATGGCTACTTTGGTGAATAACTTGGACCTGAAAGTCGAGCTTGTCAATCCGTCAATCGCACAACGGACGCTCGAAGAAGAACAGGCAAAGTTTGAGTCCACGATCTTTGGGTCCACAAATTATCAGCGGAATGAAGCAGTGGGCACAGGTGCAGTATCAAAGACACAAACCGGCGAATTGGGAATTGAAAAGCCCTTACCAACCGGCGGAGAGATTCAAGTAGGTTTGCCATTGAGTGAAGACTATTCCGCCGGAGGGCTTGCAGAGGCCGCCGCCAGTGTCTCTTATGTTCAATCCTTATTGCGCGGAGCCGGGACACGGATCAATACGCAATCGATTCGCATTGCCCGTCATCAATGGAATATAACCAGTGCCCGGACCAAGCTGGTCGCGATTTACTTGCTGGCAAATGCGGACATTGCGTATTGGCGTTTGTATTCTGCTCGTAAGGAGCTTGAAGTACGCCGGGAGCAGTACAAACTTGCGCAGGATCAATTAAGTCACGCTAAAAAGAAAGTCGCTGCGGGTTCGGCCGCGAGGATAGAGATCGTGCGGGCGGAAGCTGGCCTGTCCAGTCGCCTCGAGGCCGTCATTAACGCCGAAACCGCCGTACAGAGCCGTCAGCGTGATCTTTTACGCATTATGAATAAGATTGACATGCCGTTAGAGGCAAGTGTGGATATTGTGACGCAGACGGAGCCGAATCCATTGGGCTTGGAGCTGGACGAAAAACAGCTCGCCGAACATGCACTGGCCAATAGAATGGAAATGGTGGAATTAGAACAGCGTTTGACTATTGACGATCTCAATATTGAGCTGGCGCGCAATGCCCTTCTGCCGGACCTCACATTGAGCTACACATACTCAGCAAGAGCACAGAACAGCACCCTGGGCAACGCTTTGGAAAAACTCTCAGACAATTCCTTTGACAACCATTCGGTCGGAATTTCCGCCGCTATCCCTTGGGGTAACCGCGCAGCCGAAGCGCATCTCCAACGGACAAGGCTCGAAAAAATACAGGATATGTCTGAGCGTGACACATATCAGCAGATTATCCGGCAGGAAGTCTATGAAGCCGTCAGTGAATTACGTAGAAACTGGCGTCGCATTCTCGCCAATGAACAAGGCGTAACTGCCGCTTACAGGGACTACAAGGTCGAGCAATCCCAGTTTCAACTCGGTTTCCGTACAAGTACGGATGTCTTGTTCTCTGCGACTCGTCTGGCGGATGCGCAACTGAGCAAGATTCGTGCTTTTGCAGATTATGAAATTGCCCAGATAAACCTGGCCCGCGCCACAGGTACTCTTATAGGCCAAGGACAAATCCTCATAAACTCTGTGGATGTAGATGTAAGAGAACCTTAAACCAATTATTCACAACCGACATTTGATGAATAATATCAGCAATGTGTCTTATACTAAACAATATTCTGTGGAAGGAAATACTTCGGTACTTAGAAAAAAATACTAAGATAGCACCCTCAGACATGCCCGCCGTATCGAGAACTATGAGGATCAACGGATGAAAGGGCTAAGGACTATAGCACTAAGGGACATCCGGACGTGTGAAGCCCACACCAATGGCCTCGGATCTGACGCCCAACAAGCGGCTGAATGTGACGGTTCCTACTGTCCTGATCTGAGCATGCACACGTCCAGCGTCAGTCAGATTGACGGGTTAGATACAATCCATTAGAAGTCTCGCAATTGAACCCTCAAGAGATAATACCGGTCTTTTGAGCATTTCTTTCTTCCAAAATATTTGTGCGACATGAGCGTTCTGGAGAATCGAGCTTTAATCACGCAACATCTTCTCTTCGAAGCAGATACTTCCTACTATTCTCAATTGCTCTGTCGGTCTGTTCGGAAACATCCTGTACGTATCTTGTTGCCATTGTCAAATCAACGTGACCGAGAAGTCTTTGAACTACAAAGGGATCCCCCGACCTCGCTGCCGCAGTGGCAGAAGTTCTGCGAAGAGCATAGAAACCTGTGCCCTTGGGCGGATGTATTCTAACTTTCTTCATTAGCCTCGAAAATGTCGGTGTTATCCGATTTATGGACAAATATTTTCGTTCTCCATTGCTCTTGGTTTTGACCACAGTCGTAACCCAGGGCTGCCCATTCTGGAGGCTGGGGCGATGTGGCCATCTGCGAACGCGCAGTTCCCTTTGCCAGCGATGCGATTGCCACGTACAAGGGCAGCCACGACACCATTGTCGATCACTGCTCGGCCAGTTGGTCAGTGGACGAGACGCTCTCGGCCACCTACGCCAAGAACGTCACGATTCAGTGGTGCTTCATCACGGAGAGCCTGAACCTGTCGAGGTGCGTCGAAAAACTGCCGAAATGCTCGATTTCCGCCGAATTAGTGTGCCTTGGGGTCTTTCTGGGAGGCATATTGGCCATGTTGGCAACTCGACGCCTTGAAATCGAGGCCCTGATTCTGATATTATTGACGATGTTGCGTGCAGGAGCACCAAATTATGCTGTCAAATGGGAAATCTCGGATGAAAGGTAATTTTATAGACGGCTTTTCTCATATATGAGAATATCATTGTGAAATCTTGCTTCCGGCTAAGAACTAATGCTGTCTTTGCTATTGACAACTAATTCAAATAAGTGATATAAAAATAATAAAAAAGAATTTGTTTACGATTTTCGACTTTACTTTTTGCCCCTGAAAGGTAAAATGTGTATAATAGTAGTATGGTTTAAGAAAAGGGGTTTGAAGTTCTTCGAATCGTTCAATCCTGAAAAGATAGTGGAGTAGCAGGGTAAGTATACACGAGAGTCGAGTGAGGGCCTAATAACGACGCGATAAAGGGTGAGATTATAGATTTCCGAGAATGGAGATGGAGTTCGTGACTCCATGACCGGCCCTGCCCTGAGAGTTTTGTGATGAAGGAGGAAGATCATGTGTAGAAAACAGATTCATCTATTTTCTTTTGTCTTGGCGATGGCTTTTCTTCTGGCAAGCCTGGCTAATGGTGCTGCTCTTGTGCCTAATGCCGGCTGGTGGAAGCTGGATGAAGGTTCAGGTACAACGGCCAATGACAGCTCAGGTATCGGTCGTTTTGTATTTTTTTTGTAGGAGGATAGCTATGCACAAAAAACTGATTCCTTTCTATTAAGAACAAATGACAAATATCAGCAAGAAAAGGAGAAAACAGAATGCTTCACAAATTATCTAACCAAATTTTACTTATTATTTTCGTCGCATTGTTGTTAATGGCAACGCCAGGCTATGCCGTGGAAATCTTTAAGACCTCCAACTACGGCGGCAGAAGCCAGATCTGGTTTGAAGTCGAGGATTTCGACGAGCGCAATCCTGATGATGACAGCAGATTCGCCTTGAGTGATGCACCTGGCGCCTATGGCCGGTCCATCAACAGCCTCGATGTTGGTGGCGACGCCTCAGGCTATATTCGCTACACCTTTGACATCAGTAAAGCCGGCGGCAAAGGCGGAACCTGGTATTTCTGGGGCCGGGTGATCAACCCTAGCAATCAATCCGATTTCATGGTGGTGGACGGACACCCGGGTGACCAGGCCCCAGTTACATCGCTGCCGGTGAGCGGCTTGGTCAACGGTCAGCGGGTCTTCGAGGAAAACCAGGGATCTCCTCCCAGTACCTGGGCCTGGAGCGGGGACAACCACAATGAAGGACATACCAAGACGCTCCAGGACGGTGAAAACACGATGTGGATCCTCAACCGCCAGGCCGGAGCGATCTGGGATGTCTTCATGTGGACCAATGATATCGACTACGTGCCCACCGATGCGGATTATGAAAATGCTACAGTATTTGTTGGTGGCTCAGCTTCTGATCCAAATCCGGCTGATGGGGCAGTTGATGTGCCGCGAGAGGTGGTCCTTAGCTGGAAGGCAGGAGAATTTGCACCCGCAACGAACGGGCACAAAGTTTACTTTAGTACGAGCTTCACCGACGTCAACGACGGCGTTGGCCCTATCACCCAGAGTGAAACGAGCTATACTCCACCACAACGTCTTGATTTGGGCACGACCTACTACTGGCGCGTTGATGAGGTCAACGGTCCACCGGACTTCACGGTGTATCCCGGCGACGTCTGGAGTTTCACGACAGAGCTGCTTGCCTATCCCATTGAGAATATAATCGTCACAGCTTCCAGCAGCGCTGCAGGTAAGGGCCCTGAAAATACCATCAACGGCTCGGGGCTGGATGA
>CAYGBH010000190.1:0-7803 GCA_964348055.1 uncultured Pirellulales bacterium | reverse complement strand
TTTCCGCTTCGAGACGCTGAACAAGCACCTTATCTGCCAATGGTCGAATCTTCATTTTGTCCTTACTCCTTTCAAAAATACTTCTTTAATCTTCTCTGTTCGTATAGGAACGTCACACAATATGTCGTTCTGCAAAGATGTCGCTGTTATACTTTTTAATAAACAGTCTGTTCAATTGTTCCTGCAGAATGCACATATCAACCGGTTTATCAATCACGCTGAAAACATCGAGTTGCAGTGCCTTGCCGAGCAAAACTTCACCCGCTGTGCTGGAGAGCAGAATACACGGCAGCAGTGGATAATCCATTCGAATAATCTTTATTGTCGCCAGTCCGTCGGACTCTTCTGAATCCATATCTACAATTGTCGTATGAATCCGTTTCCTCTCGATAACATTGACGAACTCGGCCGCATTTTCAGCAACCAGCAGGTTAACTCCTCTTGGCCGAAATATATAGCGCAGCGCCTCCGGCCAGGCCCAGCTCGCCCCACTGGTCAGTACATTAATCTCTTCGAGTTTTGATAAGTTCGAAACCATAGCCGTATATTCTCTTGCTAATGTGTGCAAATATCGTGCCAAATACTTCACAACAGGGCTATACTTGTGTAAGTGCTTATGATAAATGCGGTTATATTAGAAGAATACACACTGCCTCCGTCTGGCAAAATTGCAGTTAAACCCAATTACCCTGCCAGCCTGACAGGATTATCATCGCTGCTAAACTTGTCCTCGACTCCGATCGGAGAGTAGGGAACCTTTGTTCATATCGTTTGCGCCCTGCATTTATGGTAATAATATTTCTTTAAGCGAGAAGGGGACTTTTACTATATTCTGCGAAACTATGACCTCCAATTCACATTTAGTCAATTCGGAAATATCTTCGTCAAAGTCATAGGAATATTCATTGCCCCAGCCCATGCCCCCGCGTCTTTTCACTTTGCTTCCGTCTTTCCCAAAGATATCGAGCGACGTTATTGTATCATGTCCACCATTAATTTCGATGTTAAGACTGACTCCCTGGATGCTCTTTATTCTGAAATTTAATTTATCCAGAACCGCATTTTTTGTGGATTCCTTCCCAACAAGGCTTTGAATGTTCTCTAAGACAACCACTTCCTTAGTAACATCGGTAATTACTTCCACGCAGCCCTTGAGGTCTCTTAGCTTTCCGGCGTTTTTAGCCGGTGTTTTTGCACTTAATGCTAATTGCTTCTTTCTATTCTTTTTCTCACTACTAAAAATTTGCCGCTGGGATACTGATGGTGCCTTATCTAAAACCAAGTCGTTGTTTTGGTCATCGAGTAAACTCAGTAAAAAAGGTTTCCGGCAGGCGATGGGAGAATGCCCCTCATTCCAGCTAATCTCAATCCCGATTTCCAAATCTGACATTGTGGCAATACCATTATTGTCCGTTGCTATCTTTTTCTTTATTGAAATCCAGCAAACCTTAGCCGCAAGTCCCATTGATTGTTTTTGGGTGCTCTCTTTTTCGACTTCGACGGCTTTTTCTGGTAAAGTCGCAGCCTTTAGCGGCAGAGTAAACTGCAGCCCCGAAGCATTGAAAATAGCAAATCCGTTCCCTTCATCTGGGCCTTCTATGAACTCCTTTGTCTTGGCAAGTCGCCTCTTATCGCGCAGGTCTGTAAACCAGCTAACCGTATTCTTAGTTTTGCCAGGATATCCATTAGTTTTCTCAATCTCTGTCGGCAGATGAACTGTTCGCCTGATATACAATCCTTTTGCCATACCGTAAAGTTGTGTAAGGCTTGGCCCACCATCGTCGGATTTTTTCATATCGCAATAGATTGCAGCTTTACCTTCGCCAGCCGGTGCAATCCTTAATTTGAGAGTATCTCGGCAGAATTCCGAAAGAAAGAACTGTTTTGCGCTGCTAAACGTACCTTCAAACTCGATGATTCTTCCTCCATCCGGCAGTTCGGTCTGAGTAATTGAGCTTATTTCGACGGCCGAGCCGACCTCTTCCAACACATTTTCCTTACTAACTGGCGGGGTATTCTTATTACCGCCGTCCTCTGAAGTAGTCACGATAAGTCTTTCCGATATGACCAGCTTTTCCTTTACAGTTCCGCTGCCGTCAGCGTTTAGTGTAACCTCTGCCTCATCTTCATAACAACCGCTAAGAAAGAATAAAAACAACGAAACTAAAAGTATTTTCTGCAAAATAGCCATCTTTTTGTCTCCCTTAAAATGTTGTTTATTTGAAACTATTCTCATGCCATCTTTATTTTTTACAATAGAAAAATTCTCTATTCTGTCAAATCCAATCCTCAGAAGTCCGTGCAATTTGCAAAATCTATAGTTAAAATTAAAAGTATGGAATCTTGCTTTAAAAATTCAAAATTGGCTATTCTCTTTCTTGCTTCGCGGCCGAAGTTTTTGGTTGCAAGTGCAGCGCCTATCCTGGTTGGTTCTTGTCTCGGCTACGCAACTGCTGGCTCTTTTAACGAGGGATTATTCATCCTCGCACTGCTGGCAATAATGGCCTTGCACGCAGGGGCCAATATGGCCAACGATTACTTCGACCACACCTCTGGAAACGACTGGGCCAATGAAAATCCAACGCCGTTTTCAGGCGGAAGCCGCTACATCCAGGAAGGTGTTCTTTCGCCCAAGGTAATCTTGCTCGCCGCCCTTATCGCGCTGGCAGCGGGTTCAGCAATCGGAGTAGTAATCGTCCTGCTGACACAGAGTCTCTTTATTCTAATTCTCGGCTTGGTCGGATTATTCGGCGGCTTTTTCTACACGGCTCCACCTGTCAAGCTCGGATACCGCTGCGTCGGTGAATTTTTCATCGCACTGTTGTTCGGCCTGCTTCCTGTATATGGCTCATACTATTTGCAGACGGGAACGATTAATATCACCCCAATCTTGCCGGCTTGCATAGTCGGCATACTGATTTTCTTGGTGATTTTAGTAAACGAATTTCCAGATGTTGCTGCCGATGCGACGGTAAACAAAAGAACTCTTGTCGTACGTTTCGGCGTGCCGGCTTCGGTCTGGGTTTACAGAATTGTGCTCATCGCAAGTTTTATAATTGCAGCGGCAATGTTGATTTACCGTTTGATGTTTTTTGCCGGGTTGTTTTATCTTATTACACTGCCAATTGCAGTAGTTGCGATAAAATCTGTAAATAAAGAAGATTTGGTCAAGCCAGGCCGGTACCGCGCCAGCCAGATCACTGTTCTTTTGCATGTAATTGGCTCCTTAGCCCTTACCGTCGGCTTTATCATCTCTGCGCAAGGCGGTAATATTTAACGTTTGGTTTTTCACCTGCTATCCGCCGATTTTTATCAGCTTGATTATCTCATCGAGGTCGTTGGGGGCCTCGACTGGCCGATTGCTGAATTCGCCCTGGTTTTCTTTGTGGTAGTTGACCGTTACGTTGGGGTCTTTCAATGGATGGCCAGTCAGGACGCAGGCAACCCGCTCGTCGACGCCAATTACACCTTCAGCTCGCAGATGCCTTAAGCCGGCTATTGTCGCTGCTGAGGCTGGCTCACAGCCCAACCCATATTTGCCGATAATCGCCTTTGCATCGACAATCTCCTCATCCGTTACGGCACGCACGACGCCGTTACATATATCAATCGACCGAAGACATTTTTTCAGATTGACCGGCCGCGATATCTCGATTGCCGAAGCGCAGGTATGCGGCGAAAAGTTGCGGGCCGTTAAATCGGCGTAATAGTCGTCAATAATGGCCTGGTCGACATTGCCGTTGTTCCAGGCCAACTTCTTGTTATTAACCAGGTCGGTCAAAGTGTCGGCGCCGGTGGCGTTAATAATCGCCATTCGTGGTATTCGCTCAATCAACCCAAGCTGCTTCAACTCACGAAAGGCCTTGCCGAAGGCGCTGGAATTACCAAGATTTCCGCCGGGCACCACAATCCAGTCCGGTGTAGTCCAGCCCATCTGTTCGATAATTCGATACATTATGGCCTTTTGGCCTTCGAGTCGGAAGGGGTTGAGCGAATTAAGCAGATACAATCCCAGGTTGGTACAGACATCCTGAACCTGCCGCATACAGTCATCGAAGTCGCCGCGTATTTGAATCGTTTGTGCGCCGTAATCCATTGCCTGGCTGAGTTTGCCGAAGGCTATTCGGCCTGAGCCGATGAACACTATGCATTTTATTCCACAACTGTGTGCATACAAAGCCACCGATGCGGAAGTATTGCCCGTCGATGCGCATGCGCTCGAAGTTGCGCCGACCATTTTTGCATGACTAAATGCCGCCGCCATCCCATTATCTTTGAACGACCCGGAGGGGTTTAACCCTTCGTATTGCAGATATAAACGGCCCGGCTTTATGTCAACATATTGGGCCACGGCATCATTTTGCTGCAGGATTGTCTGGCCTTCACCTATGGTTACTTTGTATTTGTCATCACAGAAGCCCAACAGCTCGCGAAAACGCCACACACCGGAAAAATCCAGCGGATTGTCTCTCGTGGCCCAGCGTTTGGCAAATACACTTAATTTATCGGGGACCTTAATCTTATCCCAGTCATAGCATGCATCCAGCAGCTCACCGCAGGCCGGGCACTTGAACATCGCCTGGCCGCAGTCGAACTGGGCTCCGCAATCCGGATTAATACACTTCTGAAAAGCCGCGTCTTTTTTACTCATACGCAAAATTCCTTATCAAATTCTCAGCCCCCTGCTTTCTTGCGAAAACAAGAAGGGGGGTGACGATTATAAACAATAAACCGAGCCAATGGTACAGAAATTGGCTTTGTTTTGAATACGTTCGTTGTTGGTTGTTTGTTGTTTTTGTCATAGTCCTGTATTACTGCTACGCTCATGCTCATTTTACCTATTTTAACTTTGGCTTTGTTTGGCTTTGTTTTGCATAACGTTCGCTGTTGATTGTTCGTTGTTATTTGTCATAATGCTTTGTTGTTGCTATGCTTATGTTCATTTTGCCTATTTTAACTTTGGCTTTGTTTTGCATAAAAAGGTCTGATTTGTAGAGGATTCTCTACAGTTGTAGAGGTGCCTTATAGGCACGTAAATAACTGCTGCCTTATAGGCAGGGATCCATTTCGTTGTCATTTCGAGCGAAGCGCAGCGAAGTCGAGAAATCTGGCCAATGATTTGAATAAACCTACTCACATCCACTATCCCCAATACACGATACGATATACGACTTACGATATACGAGCGAAGATTTTAGGCCTGCTGACCCTAAGTCCTTGCCACGATGTGGCTTACGCCGTCGCACAAGGCTATGGCGGACAAGTGCCGATATGCAATCTGAAATGCTCCGCCTACTGGTGGTTTATCGTTCGTCTGCTGACAAACATGCGGGTATTTTAACACATTTTCAAACAAAAATCAACTAAAAAGTGCTTTTTTGGCTCCCCTTCTCTATCTGCCCAGGCGGTAGTCGTTAGTATATAGTATTTAGCGGGATGAGGCCGGCAAAGACGGCATTTTTTAAGATAAATCCGCTGTTGTACATCCCGCATTTAGGCGCATAAAATAATAGAAGGGGATGAAAAATGCAAGAAAAAAGACAGCGTTTAGCGTGTAGCGGTTGTCGCGCAACTTTTTAGCGGTGAACAGCACCCGCGCCTCGTAGTTTCCTCAACGCTTCGTGCTCTCTGTGCTACTGTTCCAGCAGGGCTGTGATGTCTGAGAGATAAAGAAATATAGGGGCTGTTTTTAGTTATTCCTAAGGGGCACTCCAGTATATATCATCAACATAAGCGAATTTGGTCCCACCGGTGGTAGTTTCCGTAAAGAACATGGCGCCACAAAGAGACCTCGTAGTCCTTTTACCGAAAGCAAGACCCTCGCCTATCAAGTCTTCGGCCAAGGGGCGATCCGGGATGGGAGTACCCGGACCTTCAGCCTTACTCAAATAGAGATCGTACGTATCATTGGTGTTGTCGGCGACAATCCAGACATTGTACCACTGCTCATGAATGATTTTGGTAAGTACGGTCGCTGTCTCATCCGTCGTTACAACATCCATATCAACAAGACCAGTATCGGCACTACTATGTGCAGACAGTACACCGAGTCCTGCAACAACATTCTCCCTGTTACAGGCGCTGCCATCCATCGCATTCGGAGCCGTATTCAGGTTCAGTTCGGTTATTCCCATGTAGTGGTTCGTTAGACCAAAACTGGGTGGGAACATCAACCGGAAAAACAACACTCCCGCTTCACTATTCCTAATGGGATTTGAAAGCCCCGACACCATCGCACCACGTGAGCTGCCGCCACTGTGGCCGCAATACTGCAGGACATGACTATAGTTTTTTGCTACAACACCAACATTAGAGGTACCTTCACCGTGGGTATCCCACCTTCCTTCTAAGGCCCCCGTTGCGGCCTTGCCGTCCGGCGAACCGGATAGAGCCTCGAAATCTTCCACTAACCGCAGATTATAATCCACGTGGCAAATCGCTGCATTGCGAGAGTAGAAGGGGCCCTTGTCGGTGATGATCCTGCAGAAAAACTCTCTGCCTTTATCCTCGGCCTGCATATTCAAAATGGTCAGCGTTTCAGTATTGTTCCCAATCGGGAAGTAGCTGCCATCTGAGATTTCGTACCACTGATATTGCAGTATCGTTGCCTCTGGTAAGGGCACAACCTCAAAAATCGCATCGGAACCAATCACCAGAAGCACATCAGCAGGTGTACTCGATTCGATGGGACGGCGTTGGAAGGTGTAATCCCCCGCCCAGTCGGCCAGAAGGGGCCAGATGCCGCCGGACCGCTGCTCCGGCATGGTCACATTTTCCACAGCAGCCATTCCCAAACGGTCCTCCAACTGCTTATAATACAGGCTCCGGGGTTTCACCGGTTGTCCGTGATGCTCCCACCAGCCATCCGGCTCATCGACCCATTGCCCATTCTTCCGTTTGCAAATGCATCCAATGGCAAAATTCATCGCGCCTTTGGGTGCTTCACAAACGGTAGTCCCGGACCGGCAGTTCCAGAGCACCTGCTGGGCGCCCGCCCATCCCTGGCCGGTCCCAGAAGGCCCATGGTTCTGCGAATTGAGTTGCAAGCTGTCGCGGATATTGTCGTACAGCGTTCCAGTGGCCCAGCGGTGATGCGGGCCGGAGTCAAGCCAGCAATTATATGCATAACAATCCACGAATACATTGGGACCGGGTATCAAATGTCCAGTCATATAACTGTGACGAGCATAGGCGGTGTAGCAACGCTGGAACAGAATGTGGTTTCCTCTTGGATTTATGGCGAATGCACCTCGGCGTCCGCCCGTGATAAGGGACTTGGGGTCAAGAAAGGCACAATCTTCGATTGTGACACGTGTTGATTCAGACGCCACATTCACACAGCTGCCGGCGAAATACTGAGCGGTGACTCTTCGCACCCAGCAGTCTTCCACATCCTGCAATACAACCGCCTCCCAGGGATGACTTTCATCGGTATCGCTGGCGTATGTGGATTCGATACGAAGGTTCTCCACGCCGCACCGATTGAGACGAGATAGCGGGTGGCTTTTGAAAATCCTTCCGCCGCCGTACTTATCCTCAATTACCTCGACCATGGGAGAATCAATCGTAATCGTATTGCCGGTGATATCCACCACAGATCGTTCGTACATGTGACGGTAGCTGTCAACCCTCCAGCCATACTGGCCCATCGCCAGCTCATCGATCCAGGACTGGTTTGTTGTTCGCTGGACGATAATCCAGTCGCCTATGGAATATCCGCTGGTATTGCTGACATCAAAACTATAGGCGCCTACGGGTACGTACGGGGAGGTAATCGGTCGAATTGTATAGCTTATTTCAGAA
>CAYGBH010000189.1:0-7881 GCA_964348055.1 uncultured Pirellulales bacterium | reverse complement strand
GCGGCTTTTCAAGAGCATTGCGACGCAGCGGTCAGTAAGACCATAAATTTCAACGAAAAAGCTACGGTGGCCGCTGTCGATAAGGCCTATAAATTAACCTATCAGCTTGGTTGCAAAGGTATCACGATTTATCGCCGAGGCAGCCGTGACCGTGAGCCGATGAGTCTATATTAGCGCATAGCCGATATTAAAAAGGTGTCGGTGATCAATCATGGGTCCCGGTGTGTTGAGGTGAATATCCGGGTTTTAACTGTCATGCAATTGGACGTTCTGCTTCAAGACACTCAGCTTTTCTCGGATCTCCTCGGACATCCTGCTGTTTGGAAAATCCTTGATGATCTGTTGACCGGTGTTCAGCGCGTTGGCCCACCGCCTTTCAGTGACAGCGATGCCGAATTGGACGCCGAGGTTGTGCAGCTTTGTTCTGAAGACATCCCTTGCTGCCTCCTGTAAGGCCAAAGCTTCATTGGGAGTCAGATACAGGTCAAGCTCTTTTAGAATCTCAAGGCTGCGGTCGGTTTCCTGGCGTTTTATGGCATCGTCCCAGGCGGCGAGCAGTATTCCTTTGTGCTGCTGCTTCTTATCGAATAGTATTTGTCGCATTGCCTTTGCCTGCTCGGAATCCGGATAAGCCTTGATCAGTCCTTCAATCTGGGCACTTGCTTTGGTCCACTGACAGTGTTCGAATAGCTTTTCGATATGCGCTATGACTTGATTTAGCCGTTCTTGGTCGGTCGCGGTATGGTATTTTTCCGCCTGAGTTCTTAATTGCTCAGCCAGTTCCTTGTATTCGGGACGCTTGGCAATTTCATCGATTATTTCATGCGCCGCATTAAAATCCTGTTGCTGGAGCTTATCAAAAACGGCCTCCCGCAGAGACTGTTTGTCTGCATCGCGGAATGCAATAGCTTTGGCTGCTTCGCTGACGCGGGTACTGCGATCGATTTGCGCCAGTCCTGCGTGTATCTTTTCCATGGCTCCGGTAACGTCCTTAAGCTTTGTGCTAAAGTCCTGAAGTGCATCAACTATCTTAAATACTCTTGAGAGCATTGTCAGAAGTGCACTCAAAATGATCAATACGCATAACATTATCACAAGCAGACGCAATCGATTGGCTTCCTCTGCCTTGAAGATGTCGGTGAACAGCGCCAGCAGAACCACGACTACTAATGCGACACAAATAACCACGGTGTGCCACTTGAATCGTTGAAAGAAACCATCTTTTCCCGGGTCCATAACCTTCCTCTTGAAAACATGTTTTTTTGCAGCTTGTTTCCAATACATTATAATATATTAAAGCCGTGTCTTTGTCAAGAGCTGAAAAACAATAGCCAAAAATATTGCTTTGCCAAACGTAAGGTAATCGACTTTTTTGGATGATATTTTTGGCTCTGCGCTGCTATTTTTTTACGGCTGATTGTCAACAAATCGGCTGTAATCAGCACATTAATCTGTGTAGGATAAGGGTATGAGGCGATATTACCGAGCTTTGCGCTGCTAATGAAGTGGAGGGTGGCAGTGGGAATAGTAGTGGGTATAACATCGGTTTAGGCCGAGCCAGATACCGGTTTTTCGGGCCAACCATCTGTTTTCATTCTCGATTCGTGACAACCATTCGGGTAGCATTCTATTTATCGGCCGCGCGATGAACCGGATCGCATAATGCCAAGGCAAATCCGGGTGTACCGGCAGAACAGAGCAAAGTCTAACATATCGGAGGCGAGTTCAAAAAAGCGTGTTAGCGGCTTTTCTTATTTCTACTGGTTTTCCTGCCACCAGTTCCACCACTTTTCTTTGGAGACGCCGAAATTTTCACCTGTAATTCTCTCAAGTGCTTCGCCAACCACTTCGCGCATTGGCGAGAGATCACTGTTGTCCAGCTTCTCAATCAAAGGCAGAGTCGCACGTCGGTCTCCGATAGCCCCTAAAGCCTTTGGTATCTGCCAATTGTTGCTGGTTTTCATTTCTTTGATGAGCGTGGGAACTGCGGCACTTCCCAATTTTATAATTCTATTTAGCGTTTCGAAGCGCGGAGCGTCAGGATTTGACAGTTCAGCTATCAAACGCGGCAAGTCGGTCAGTTCAACTGGTGGTCGCCGACTTCTTGCTCTTTCTAGGTCTGCTTTGGCTTGCTCATTGTTCGGCTCGACCTTAAGCCACCTTTCGTAAACTTTTATCGCCTTCTCATACTGCTCCCTCTCCATATAGGTCGTGGCCAAACCGCTTAAGGCCGCGGTAGCATTTGGCGCTGCTTCGACTGCCTTTTGCCAATAAGCGATAGCTTGATCGATCTCACCCTGTTCTTTGGCTATCCAGCCGAGGCCATTGAGCGCTGCTGGGTGTTTAGGCTGTATCTCCAGGCACCTTTCAAACGAGAGCTTTGCATTTAATGGTTTTCCCTGGTTGAATTGCGACCAACCCAGGCCATTCCAGGTGTTGGCATTTGTGGGGTCTTTCTGGATGGCTTTTTCAAACAACTGCTCCGCCTGGGCCAGGTTACGCTCGCGCCATAATTTCCATCCATCGCTGGCCAGGTTTTCAGCGGTTATTTTATCCGTTTGACCAACTCCCCTAAATACGCTCAGCGCCAACAGAATCGCGACCAACGTGACAACAGCAGCGAGGCCGACCAACAATAAATATTTTCGCCAAACACCTGTCCTCGGCTGGTCATCATTCTGGTCCAGAAGTTCGGCATAATCAGAGGCGGGACCCATTTCAGTGATAATAGCTTGGAAGTTTTCCCAGGTTTGCTGCTTGGATTCAAGCTCAGCAAAGCGCCTGTCCAGATGAGAGCGTACGTCCTCAAGAACTTCTTTGCTGCGAGGATGCTTGACCGACGACAAGGCTTTGGCTACCTGGCGAAGATATTCGGCTTTGAGACTATCCCATTCCTTATTTTCTGAGGTCATTTATGAGCTCCTTTCCTGATTTGTTGGATACTTTCAATTATCTGGTCCCAATGCGCATTCATATCGGCAAGGGTCTTTTGGCCCAGTTCGGTGAGCTTGAAATACCTTCTCGGCGGGCCGTCCCGCGAGGACTCGGAATTACTTGTTACCAAGCCATCGGTTTGTAGGCGGGCGAGAATCGGGTATATATTACCTTCACGAATATTCAGCCCTGTACTTTGCTTGAGGGCCTGGACCATCTCATAACCGTGACACTGGCCGTGCTGCAGCAGGTTCAGAACGACAATGTCCAGCAATCCCTTGCGGAGTTGAGTTTGCCAATTGTTCAGATTCAAGATTCACCTCTCTTTTCTATTTTGAGGAGTATACAACACTAAGCTTGTTTTCAGTATACTATATAACAGTATACTGCAAAAGTCAACGCAGAATTTTTGATTTTTTTAAAAAATTTTTTTGGTGCCTTAGGTTGGTTGAATAAACAATCCGACGTCTTGCGGAACAAGCAGATAAGGCAGATTATTTGCACGGTGCAATTCGCCGTAACTTCTTATTAGCAAAGGCTTAACGATGACTATTCAACCATCATAAGATACAATGCATATTTTTGATTTCTTGTCTCCTTGTAGTGTCCATAAGGCCTTAGTAATAAAATACTTAAAATTTTTCGCTTTTTTTGAAAAAAATCTTGCAAAACGAAATGCAATAATACATAATGTATTAAGTATATTAATACAATTTATTATTATCGAGCTATAACCTATTAATCAAAGATTAAACACATGGCTTTATGGATACAAATATCACCCGGTTCAAGTGAGCCTGTTTATATTCAGGTTGCAGAGCAGATAAGTGAGGCTATCGCCAAAGGGCAGCTCGCCAGCGGAGATAAGCTGCCTGCAATCAGAAAACTCGCGTCAGAATTAGTGATTAATCCCAATACCGTCGCAAGAGCATACAGCAGATTAGAGCAGGCAGGATTGGTTATCACTAAAACCGGTTCGGGTACATTTATAGCTGATCCAAAACTGCGTAAAGCCGACGCCGCAGATATGAATATACTTACCGAGAGAATGGATACACTCATTACAAGAGGTTTGAATTTAGGTCTTCAAGTCAAAGACTTAACAAAGATATTCAAAGCCAGAATAGATAAATTTATTGGCCAGTCAAATAAGGAGCAGGAGTAAAAATGCCTGAGATAGTAATAGAAACAAAGGGTCTCACGAAATATTACGACTGCACGCTTGCAGTTGACCACCTGGATTTGGATATTCCACGCGGCTGTATATGCGGTTTTGTCGGACGAAACGGTGCAGGAAAAACCACTGCAATTAAGATGCTGCTGGGACTGTTAGAGCCGACAGCAGGCTCGTCGAGAGTTTTGGGCTGTGACTCGCAGCAGTTAACACCTGCGATTCGTCAGCGCATAGGTTATGTAACCGAAGGGCACAGGTTGTTTCGCTGGATGAGCATAAATGAATTAGAGAGATTTCAGCGAGCGTTTTTTCCAAAGCAGTGGGACGACAAGTTCTTTGCGGATATGATTGAATATTTCGAGCTGTCAAAAAAGCAAAAGATAAAACACCTCTCGAATGGCCAGCGGGCGCAGGTTTCCTTAGCACTTGCCCTGGCCCCAAATCCGGAGCTTTTGATAATGGATGACCCGACGCTCGGACTTGATGCTGCAATCAGACGCCAGTTCTTAGAGGGTATGATTCAGCTTATTATGCACCAGGGCAGAACGGTTCTTTTTTCAAGTCATATTCTCGGCGATGTCGAGAGGGTCTCCGACCATATACTGGTTATTGACAAAGGTGTGCTAAGGGCAAACTGCTCGCTTGAGCAGTTTCGCTCAGCGGTCAAGAAGGTGATGCTTAACTTTACCGATTCTGTGCCGGCCGAGGTTGACATCGAGGGACTTCTGCACTGTAGGCGCAGCGAAAAAGAGCTTGAATTAACGTTAGTCGGCACCGGTGAAGAAAAAATCGCCGAATGGACAAAATCGGTTAGTGCCGAAAAATACCAAATCGTGCAAATGAATTTAGAAGACCAGTTCATTGAATTTACCACTCCGGCGGATCATAAAAGACTCTTCCAATGGGAGGAAATATAAAATGAGATTTGTGGCACTATTGCGAAAAGAGCTTCGGGAGTCCCTGCCTTGGATACTTTTAGCAGCAATTTTATTCTTTGTTGTTGGTGGTATTTGTGTGCGGGGAGAGGTAAACCGCGCAGATATTAATTGGCGTTATTATCGTTTTTCACCTGGCTCCATAGTAAATTATTACAGGTTCACCCCTTTTTTACAGCTGTATGGAGTGGGTTTGTGGCTTTTTTTAATATCGCTTGGGCTTGGTCTAGCGTTAGGCATCCGACATTTCTGGATACCTAATTTTACAAGGACGTGGCCGTTTCTACTTCATCGCTCGACCAACAGAAAAACCATACTCTGTGCAAAGCTTAGCGCAGCAATAGTAGGATTCATTATATCGATTGGTGCGGTCTGGTGTGTGCTATATTGGTATACCTGTCAGCCGGAACTTTTCAAAGTACCGACTCCGGTCAGGATTTTTGTTGAGGGCTGGATTTTCATAGCAATAGGTTTTGTTGTTTATCTTGGGACAGCCCTTTCAGGACTGAGCATAGCGAGATGGTACACGACAAAGATATTCGGCTTGTTATTTGCGATTATGCTATTCTTTATGACATCTCTTATCTGGCGACTTGCCGACGCCTTTGTAGTATTAATTGTTGGGGTCGTAATTTTGCTTTCACAAATTATTGACACATTCTTAAACAGAGAATTTTAGAGCAGGAAACAAGATTATGAAACTGAAAACTAATCTAAAATACATTTCAGCACCAGCCAAAATCTTTATGACTGTTCTTGTACTGCTGTTTGCGGTTTTAATACTCCAGGGTATTATCATAGCAGCAGATCAAGTCCTCAGAAGGCCAGAACGCCGAATGACAACCTCGAAGTCTAAAGAAGAGCTCAGCCAGGAAGAAAAACGGCTGGACAGAATCAATCGTTCAGAGAAGGAGTTTTTCCCCGATGGGACAATCCACCTAGTTTACAGGCTGGGACAGCCCCTTGGGCGAAGTGGTGAGCCTGATAGAGAGCAGATTTATGACGTTAATGATAATCTGCTCTGGGAGGGACTTGCACGTGATAGGCCCTACAAATATCTTGCTTGGGCCGATAGGCTTGGGCGTCGTAGCGATGTTTTTACAAACGATCAGATGAAGCAAATACAAATGATTACACCGCTTTTTTCTAAAACTCTGGAGATTCCCGTTCAATCCGAAAAGGAAATTATCCGGATTTGGAGGTATCATCCAGCTAATGATTATTTTGTTGGTTATGCCAACGGCGAAAAGATAGGTTACATCGGCTCAACAGGTTTTACAAAATCAAAATCCCCGGCGCAGCGATTTGGCAAATTTAAGCTTTTTACCGCCTGGTGTCCCAGGGATTCTTTCAGTCCAACATTACTTTGGCAGACACAAAGTCGTATTTATGAAATCAATTTTGAGCAGCAAGAAGTTGATTTGCTTTTAGAAAGTGCTGAAATAAACATGTTTGAAATTCCCGCCTGGAGAGATTTGAAGCCTGGCACTGAAGGCTATATCGACACAAAAGAATACCGGTCCATGCTACACTGCATAACTAAAGAGGGAAACCATCTTCTGATAATGCAAGAACCTCAGCAGAAACTGACAATCACTGTGCCCGTAGACTGGAAAAACTGGTATGGAAACTACTGCCGATTCACAGCTACAAAAGAAGCTATTTTTATGTACCGTGGTTGGATCGAATCAAGCCCTCCTCCAGATTACCGTAAATCACCAAAACTTTATCAGCAATGGCGTCACAATTTTAATAGTCAGCCTCAAATTAGCTGGGTTGAGCTTTACAGAGTCGATAACCAAGGCAACCTCAAATTACTCAATCAGTATAGTTGGACAATTCCCGCCCGCCCCGAATCTATGGTCAAGATACAGGACACCAGAACACCGGCTAAACGCTACGTGAGCAAATTCTCACCGCCATTGTACG
Organism: uncultured Pirellulales bacterium; assembly: GCA_964348055.1. Lineage (GTDB taxonomy): Bacteria > Planctomycetota > Phycisphaerae > Sedimentisphaerales > Anaerobacaceae > JAUXAL01. The sequence goes on along the minus strand of CAYGBH010000189.1, from coordinate 909 downwards.
ATTTGGCCTGGCATCTGTTGGGTATACAACGATGGTCCGACACTTATCGGGCGGATGATTTTGCCCATGTATTTGCGGAGGCGATGGCGGAAATCCGGCCGGGGGACAGTATTTTCAATCTATTGTTGAGTGCCGCGATGGTGTGCTTTGCCTTATGGCACGGCTGGGCCAGACGGACTTCAAAGATGAAGTTAGTCTTCTGGCTTGCTTTGGTCGGCGCATTCAATTTAGCAGGGCTGCTGACATATTTGGCCTTGAACCATACCGCAGTGATAAGATGCCCGGTTTGTAGCAGAAACCGAGGACTAACTCAGGTTAATTGTGTGCGATGCGGAGAGGACCTACCCGCCCCGGAGCGAGAAAAACTCGACCTGATATTCAATAAAGCATAACTGGTGATGCAAATCAACAGCGATGTTTACAATAGTCAACATTAATCTAACTATTTTTTAATACAGTCGTTACACGCAGGGAGAAAATGCAGGCAAATCCAGAATGTTGATTTTTTACAACGTATAGTTTTAACCCATATAAGGGTTGCCTTTCGGAAAGGAGAAACAAAACTTAAGAGCAACACACATAGTTTCTCTGGTTGGCTGTTTTTAGGGGCGGGGGGTGAAGTTTGGCAAAAAACCGGTGTTTAGGTGTTTCGGCATGGATTTTGCTCTGTTTGCAAGCATGGGGCTTCGGAGCCTCCCTATGTATTGGGTGGGTGATTTGAAAAGAAAGTGCATTTGATGAGGAGAGCAGTGTGATGGACGAGACAAGCCTTGAAGACAAACTTAACGAACTGGTCAAGGAATTCGGACAGGCAGCCAACCCCCACCATATAAAGCTGGCCAAGCTTGCCGAACAAGCACGGGCAAACCGTAAAAAGCTTGAAAAAAGTATCAATAGTCTGCAGGAATC
>CAYGBH010000188.1:3971-7929 GCA_964348055.1 uncultured Pirellulales bacterium | reverse complement strand
ATAGTGTCCGTGGATTCGGCAACGCAGCTCAGTGTTTCCGTAGTCAGGTCGGATTCAGATGACACAGCTATAGCGCCGCCGGCAGCGACTAATATATCCTACCGCATCAGCACGTTTGGACCACAGGTCAGTGAAGTTGGTTTTCAGTTGACTGAATACTTCGGTATCAAGCCGGGTAATCCTGTAAGCGACATAGATGTGGAGGATGTTCTGGATACAGATGTTTTAAAGAGGGCGTCGGTCTTTGCGGTCATCTCAAGTTTGTATGCGATGTTAGCCAGTAAAGCCAAAGATGAGAATTTCTGGAGGAAGAGTCTGCATTATAAGACGCTTTTTGCCAGAGCAAGAGAGCGGTGTCGGCTAAGTATCGATGTCGGCTCCGATGGGGTGGCTGATGTCACCAAGGTCGGGGCGTCTGGAAGGTTAGTGCGGGACTGATAATTGATAATTGCAGATTGGAAAATTCTACATGGGTTTAACTTTAGATGGACAAAATCTATTTGATGAGCAGCAGTTGGAAATCGAGCCAGGCAGCCTCAAACGGTGCTCGATAGAAAAAGCTGTGCCGGGACTGGACGGTGTGCTTAGTGTTGATCTGGGCAGACGTGTTAGGAAAATAGAGCAAAGAGGTGTGCTGCGAGCAAAAAGTCGATCGCAAATAAATAACAGAATCAGCACAATATCGGCGTATATGGACGGTGATATGCACACGCTGATAACTAACAGCGGAGAAAAATATGATAATCTTCGGATGGATGTTTTCAAGGTAAACAACGAGCGGGCAGAAAGCGGCGGTATAGTAGTCGATTATGAAATCGTTTATACGCAGTTGGTTTAATGGCATATAGCGGATAAAAAAGAAAGAAAGTAGTGATGGGACTTATCAGCACTGGGATAGAAAAGGTTAGAGCGTTTGAATTGCCTGCTGGTATTTGGGCAGACGGTGAGTGTGTTGGAATCCCACGAATAGCTTTGGTAAAGTGGCAATCTTGCTTAAGCGATGTGTTCTATCAGGTTTATGTCAACGGCCAATTTGCAGGGGTAACTGTTGACAGTCAGCAAAGACAAATGATTGTTCCGATACCTACCTCTTTCGAGTCAGCAGTTCGGATCGAAGTCTTTGCCGTGGAGGCCGAGCGGGCAAATACTGATTTTAATAATGAAATTGCTCCGTCACCAGTTGGCAGTGGACGTGTGAGAATAAGTTTGTTGCGGAGTCAGAATTTGTCGATCGGTGCTACTGCTGAAATTTACTTTGATAATGGTACCGGTGAAATTGATTACGATAATCCGTTGACCAATTCACCGATAAGAATATGGCCAGCCTGGCAGGATAAAGCGGGGTTCGGAATGAGCAGATTCGGCGTCGGCGATTTTTCCTTGGATTGGGCCGCAGGCATAGGGTTTGGAAAGGGCAGTTTTAGCCACGGCCAGTTCGGTCTTGATGCAGATACGATTGAATGGACAAGCCCACCTTTGTCCGCTGGCGTTTACAAATTTGCTGTCAAGACTGTTGACGAAGCGGGCAATGAAAGCAGCATCAGCGAAACCGGTCCCATCACGGTGACACCGGCAGCAAAACCGGCTGAAAAGGTGAGCATTTCTTTGTTTGATAAACAGGCGAATCAATTAGTGCTCAAAATAGCGAATAACGTTTAGCGTACAGCGGTAGGAAGAACAAATGGAGTCCTGCTCGGCGCCGTCGCGGGGGCAAGCTTCGCAGGAATGACAATTAGGGCTAAAGGAGAGTATTATGACTGAAGTGTATCCATCTAACAATGAGTTGTTAAACATACAGTCTGACAGCGAAACCGGTGTTGAGTATATAGCAACCGGTACGGCACCTTATTATTTGGAGTTTCGGAAATTTCTGTATCGGTTGCTGCTGGCCACGCGGCGGGCGAATGACTTGAGAGCCTATGATGAAGGCGGTCTTGACATTGGTGTAAAGCCGGGCAAGTTTTGGTTAAGTACGGAATTGATAACCTATGAAGGCTCGTCGGGCAACACTTTAGCGGATGATAAGCAAAATATTTACATCTATCTGGATTCGTCCGGTAGTCTTGTAACCAACGAATACAACAGTTTTCCTGATATGACAGCGGCACCGCATATTCGGTTGGCAAAAGTGAGCACTTCCGGCGGGGACATCGAGTCAATAACCGATTGCAGAACAGGTCATAATATTGTGATGCCGTACGGGGCTGGTGGGGTGAAGAAGGCTATTGAGGCGCATACAAGTGATGATACGCTTACGGCTGTGGAATCCGGCAGTGTTCACAGCAACCTCGGCGCCACCGTGACAGTTACGCTTACACTGCCTGCCTCGGCGCCTGCGGGGACAGTATTTAGCTTTGCTGTCCAGGCGGCTTACGAGTTGCGGGTTGACCCTGGCACGGGAACTATCCGAGATGACAGTGGCCAGACGGCGGGCAAGTACAAATCGGCTGATACAATAGGTGAGTGTCTTAGCTTGGTGGCCGATTCCAACGGCGATTGGGCAACCATTGTTAAGAACGGGACCTGGACCGAGGAGGTGTAAGTATGTTTATTGATGTAGTAACTCCGGAAGAGTTGTTGAGTGTAGGAGTCTGAGATGGCAAATGAAATATATATAGATTATGCCTCTGGCAATACGCTTTATGCTGTTGTTCGTAATAGTGCGGGAGAAGTCTGGTATGTTGGAGGGCAAGTCTTTGAAGCTTGGGGGACAGGTGGCCATGCTATGGATGATTATGCTGTATCCCTTACGGACAAGAGTGGCAGCCGGTATGTGGGTAACTTTGACACTAATATCCCTGCAGGTAGATATTCTGTTCAGGTTTTTTTGCAGGCCGGCGCTGAGCCTGCTGATGGTGATAGCCTTATAGGAAGTAGTGAAATCGTATGGTCTGGAATTGGCGAAGTGACTGCTGACAAGTTACTTGCCAACAAGGCCGTCCAGAACAAATCGACCGGGGAAATCAAATATTACGATAACGATGGGCAAACAGTGCTTTTGACTCATACCCCTGCCGACACTGAAGCAACTATTACAAGGATGCCGAGTTGAAAAAAATATGAAAACTGAGGAGGTGCAAAATGGGTAGTTTCGCAGATTATTGGGAGAATGAGATTTTAGACCATATTTTTGGCAAGGGTAGTTATTCACCGCCTACAATATATGTGGGGCTATCAACGGCAGACCCGACCGATGATGGTTCAGGGTTAGCTGAGCCAACCGGCAATGCTTACGCGCGAGTTTCAACCATATCCGCCGACTGGAACGTTGCATCCGGTGGTGCACTTGATAATGCTAATGATATTACCTTTCCCGAAGCAACCGGCAGTTGGGGAACGATAACCCACTTTGTTATGTTCGATGCTGTGACAGGCGGCAATATGTTAGCTTACGGGGCGTTGAGCGCATCTAAGGCTATCGGTAGTGGGGACGTGGCGAAATTTGCAGCAGGTGATTTGGATGTATCATTAGATTAAGGAGGTTAATCGATGGCGACAATCAAGAAAAACTGGGCGGCACAAACGCAAATTGAAGGTAGCGGCGATGGATATACGACGCTTTCGGGAACTACGGAAGAATATTCGGCAGACATAGATCTGGAGACGAATGGTTATGAAGGGGCTCATGTTATTGTCGAAATCAACTACGATGCCACGCCTACGGATGAAGTAAAAATCAAGCTTTATGGCTCTCTTGATGGCACCAACTATGACGATACGCCCATCTGGGAAATGCAGGGCGACAAAAGTGTCGACCCACAACAGCTAAGTTTCATCATTAAGGATTTAGCTCATTTCAGGCTGGGCTTCCAGCAGACCGGCTCGACTGATAGCCACGATGTCAGAGCATACGTCCAGTGCTGGAACTATCAATCAACATAAGGAGGATTGATGCCGTTACTTAAACCAATAAGGGGAACTTTACTTAATACGAGCCATCCGCTTGCTCGGGGCCTGG
>CAYGBH010000188.1:0-3871 GCA_964348055.1 uncultured Pirellulales bacterium | reverse complement strand
GGTTGATAGGCGGCCTAGTCGTCAATTTTGCGGGCACTTTGACGGTTTTATCGTCCCTAAGCGCAACAGCAAAAGCAATTCGAAAAGTCGGTGGAATTGTAGCAAGCACGTCTGATGTCGCGGCACTACTAAATTCAATTCGTGGCGAAGAAAGCTCGGTGGAAATAGGAAGGAGTTGGTTAAGAGAAGCACTTTTTAATGGTATGACCGCCAGTGCTTTTAAGCTGGGTACGACCCTGAGTCTGGGTTGGTTCTGGGTTCGCGTTGCCGGTTGTTCTGTGCTCTATCGCGGGCCCAGTATGGAACGAATAGATTTTACGAAAATATTGACTGTGGCTGAGCAGAGTGCTTGTGAGATCTCACCGCCCAGCTATATTCCGCACAACAACAATTCAATATATTTTTATGTTGTTCGCCGGTTCAGCAACTGTGGCTATCAGGAACTTACCTTAGCTGCTGCGGCGAAGGTTTCAATAAATGCAAGCGGTGAACTGGAAAAGCCACAGCCGAGTAATATTTTTAATTCAAAGGCCGAACAAGTGGACGGCAATAAGATACAGCTTGTCTGGTTCTATTCCCCCCTCGAACAAAAGTCGCAGCCAGTGTGTTTCAATGTTTATTATGATGGCGGAATGGGGCAAATCGACTATGAAAACCCCCTCGTAAAAATTAGTTATGAGGGACGAAGGTTTTACAGCTACCAGAGTGACACACTCGGCGCAGGCGGATACTTGTTCACTATAAGGGCGGAAGATGCAGATGGCATAGAGAATTGTTCTTCAGCGCAGTTAAAAATCCAGCTTGATACCACAAATCCGGATGCAATCGACATTTTGAGTACAGAAACTGTCTGAAGCATTGATACTGGATGCTCGTAAAAGAAGAGATTCGCGAATCGAGCATCGAGCCAGAGATACGAGATATGTCTAACAGAATCGGCTTTTTCCAATCAGCACAAACACAATTGGCGCTTCCCGCAGCGACTGTTTCAATTTTGCTTGATGGGAGGTTGTGTCCCATACTGGAACCGGTAGAGATTGTGCGTAGCAGCTGGCCGGAGTTTAGCTGGGCCAGATTAGCTTACAATCCCGCTGCGTACCCAGGTGCAACCTTAGCGGCTGTTGAAGAGATTGAGACTTTATTCGCTATGGGGAAATCTATTTGCATTCGACAGGTTTACAATGGCACTGCACCCGGGGTAGCGGTTTTTAGCTTTCCAATATTTGATGGACAAATAGAAGGCATTGAGACAAGACTGGGGCTTGATGGAGAAGATGTGGAAATTGTAGCGAAGGATTTCAGCGCAAATCTAAAGCGAGTTTCAGCCTATGGCCAGCGCGTGGTAAAAACAGATGCCTCAAGTGTGTTCTTGGATAGTCTCGATACTGTATTTAATCCGGATGGCAGGGCCAATGCCAGTCTCAGCCCGACAGATGTTAACGGCAAGAGCTATACGGCTTTTTGTGCCGAGTCCTTGCAAGGCAAGCTCTGGAGTTATGCGGAGGTAATTGATTATTTGCTATGTGAATATTTGTTGGGCGGCCGATTGCAAACGCCTGACATTGTGCAGCTGCGGGCATTGACTGAGAACCAGACGGTTCGCGACCTTGACGTCACGGGATTAAATCTGGCAGAAGCCCTGCATCGGTGCTGTGGGAGAATCGGCTTGAGGTTCAAATTTATTCCCCGGCTTGTGCCAACCGGCCCCAGCCAAGCGATTGTGTTTTATAGGGATGGTACGGGCAGAAAAGTTGAGCTGAATTGTCAGCGATCCGGCGAGCAGTTTAGCATCTCAAAGACAAATATAGCAGCCTTTCACAGTAAAAAAAATTTATTTCCTGTAACGCATAAGTATATTGGTTGGGGCGATTTTAAAGTTTATGAGGCAACCTTCGACTTGGTAAAAGCCTGGAACGAAGGCCTTGAGGATACCGACTACGATAAATTCTCGCCTTCGACTAATTCCGATTTCTATCAGGTAAAAGATGTGTATCGCAAATGGTGTCTGAACGAGGCGGGCCATTATAGTGGCGCCCCGTATAATCGTGGTGGTGCGTTTGACTTTTCGAAGATTTTCCAGAGCAGTAGTTTTGCTCATCGTCGCAGGCGCTTCCGGCCGACCCTGACCACGGGCAAACAGGGAAAGTCGCTGGGTTATTTTTTGCAGGTGTCGTTTGATGACGGCTTGCATTGGTGGCAGTACCTTCATGCTTTTAATATCCTGCTCGATGAATGTGGAGTGTGGCTCAGCAGCGACCAGCTCGACGTTGACACCTGGATAGCCGCTCTGAAGGGAGTGTTGAAATTCAGGATAACCGCATCGGTAGTTAGCGATGAGAGATTAAGTTGCGTGGTTGCTGATGGCCCGGTCAATTCAACAGCTCCTGTGGTTGAGCATATAATTACACTACCTTGTCAGTTCAAATATCGAAAGGTTTCAGACTGGAGTATCTTTGCAGGAGCTGGCAATGAGGCGCTCGGTAAGCCAGATGAGGTCGATGATTCTGATGCTCTGTATGAGTTTGTCCGTCACAGGGCAGCAGCTTCGCCTGAGGTTATTGAGACCGTCGATATACAAACGCCATATCTTGTGTTTGATTACAGAATCGGCGACGCAGTTACCACAAGCCCTGAGAGCAGAGACCTGTTAGCCTGCAGAAGCGATAACCGAAGCAGAAGCTGGATAGAGCGAGTGCAAATGGATTTTGAAAAGCAGTGTACGAATTTAAAAATCGTTCGGCAAAGAGGCTGAGAGTTATGAGCAACGGAGCAAATATTACAGATAGTCAACAGCTACTGGAAAGACTTGCCAGAGAGGGTTCTGAGAGGATACAGGAAGTATCAGTTGTTACTTCACCTGGCGCACGAGCGGCCGCGTGGGCTATTAAGGTCAAAAGTAATTCGTCGTACAACGTCTATAATGTTGTCGCTGTAATAATAGGTGATGCAGGCTCACTGCCGGTTGAAATAGGCCAGCAAACTCAGGCTGTCAATTTGGCTGAATCATTTCTGCAGCAGGGAACGCTGTCGGCGGGAACATACGCGGTAATGTTCAGAGTAGGTGACAAAAACGTTTTCTACGCACCGGTGTAAATTCGATGCTTGATGCTCGGCGGTGCAAAATGCGAGTTGAATAATGGCTGGTAGAAATTCCAAATCGTGGCAGATTAATCGGCAGATAAACGTTTCTGTACTGGTTCAGTTGGTGTTTTTAGCATCTTTGATTATGGGCAGTTGGGTCAATTTACAGAGGCAGCTTGATTTGCTACAGCGAGATGTAACTATGCTGCTGCAATGCCAAAAGAATTTTGAGCAAAAGCTCGAGGCGCTTTGGAGTCAAAGTATTTCATATGAGTATCGCCTGCGGGCACTCGAGAAGGTTTCTACTAAAACGGATATGTCGGAAGAAATATTCTGACTGCGACATATAAGGAGAGAAATAGAGAAATTATGAAAAAGATTGTAGCAGCAAAATTAAGAGTAAAAAGTTTTACATTTTGGTTATGTTTGGTTCTCCTTTTTACTTTTATCTTTTTACTGACTGGTTGTGATAGTCTGCGTTTTGCACCGACCGAGGCGCAAAAGCAGAATGCCTGGCTGCACAGCCGCACAGCGATAATAGCAGCCGAAACTGCAAAGACAGAGGATGCCTCAGAAAGACTGCAGGCTTTGACGCGGTTAAGTGAGCTGCAGAGCAGGGCGTTTAGTTCTTATTATGGGTTGCCGAAGGAATTTCCACAGGCTGACTCTGCTGAAGAAATACTTGCCGAATCGAATTGGCAGCTTACCCGGACAGCTTTGCAGCAGGGGGCCGACCGGCCTGATGCATGGCAGGTAGCTGATTCTATGTTGGAGTTGGGTATTGGTATCT
>CAYGBH010000187.1:0-7983 GCA_964348055.1 uncultured Pirellulales bacterium | reverse complement strand
CCTACTTCTGGCAGTAGTCTATAAGGCGGGCGATTTCGCTGCGCAAATCCTTGCGGTGCACAACCATATCCACAAAGCCGTGCTCAAGCATAAACTCAGCCGTCTGAAACCCTTCCGGCAGTTCCACCTTTATTGTTTCAGCGATTGTGCGAGGCCCGGCAAAGCCGATAAGCGCTCCTGGTTCAGCTATTAAACAATCGCCCAGCATTGCAAAGCTGGCTGTCACACCGCCGGTAGTCGGGTCAGTCAAAACCGAAATGAAAAGTCCGCCGTCCTCGTCGAGTTTCGCCAACGCAGCGGAGGTCTTGGCCATCTGTCCCAATGACACTACGCCCTCGTGCATTCTCGCTCCGCCGGAGCAACTGACCGCCACCAAAGGCAGTTTTTCGGCCATAGCCTTATCAACCGCTGCACAAAGCTTCTCACCGACTACAGAACCCATAGAGCCCATGAGGAAATTCGGCTCCATCACCGCTAAGATAACGGGCCTGCCCTTGATAAAGGCCTTGCCGATTAGCATGGCCTCCTTCGTACCGGACTTTTTCTCGTCGGCTTTGAGACGCTGCTTATAAGTGGTTTCTCTGAACTTAAAGCCCAGCGGGTCATCGGTCGTCAAATCGCCAAGAACCTGCTGAAAAGAATCTTCGTCGGCCAGATACTTAATTCGAGTCGTTGCCTCAATGCGAAAATGATGATTGCATTTCGGACAGACGTTAAGATTCTTCTCAACAGTGCTTTTATAAAGTATATGCTCGCAGGCCGGGCACCGCATCCACAGCCCTTCGGGCATCTCTTTACGGGGCTTTAATGAAAAACCATTCCACTTTGATTTCACTTCTTTGGCCATACAAATCCTTGTTTAGCGCCGCGTTTGGAGTGAAATCCCGCAAAGGAAGTTGAGGTTCACTCCACACTAATACAAAATAAATCGGTTTAGATATCTTACCAGAAATTCACACATTTAGCTACAAAAAGTTATCTGGCAGCTTCTCGAATAGCGTTTATCGCAGCAATACGGTCGGATTTCGTAAATATTGCATTACCCGCTACAATAGTATCGGCACCGTAGGAGACTACTGTTGGCGCGGTCTGAGGGTCTATTCCGCCATCGACCTCAATGCGAATATCAGGGCCGAGGATTTCTCTGACCCTGACAATTTTTTTTGCCGCCTCCGGCATAAATTCCTGCGCCCCAAAGCCCGGGCGAACCGTCATTACCAGAACCATATCGCAAAGCGGCGCAACCGGCTCTATCACCTCAACCGGGGTCTCCGGATTCAGGCATACTCCGGCACTGCACCCCAACCTGTGCAATTTTTCGATAAGCCTCTGAGGCTCATCACCAACTTCAATATGAAATGTTATATGGTCGACGCCGGCTTCAACAAAACGCTCGGCATACTTGGCCGGCTCAGTTATCATCAAATGACTGTCGAAAACAAGGTTGCTGTACTTGCGAAGCTTGGCAATCACCGGCGGCCCAATCGTAATGTTCGGCACGAAGTGACCATCCATAACGTCAAGATGTACCATATTTACCCCAGCCGACTCAATCACAGCTATCTCGTCGGCCAACCTGGCAAAATCGGCACTCAGTATCGACGGTGCAATCTCAATTGTCCCCGCTTTCGGAAGTTTACCAATCATATTTTTTAATTAACCACGAAGAGCGTCGTTGCGAGGCCTTTGGGCCGCGGCAATCTTAAATACTTAATACTCCTTATTTCCTTACTTAATTGCTTCTTGTTTTTGATTCCCTTCTATGGCGTAACATTAACGCGGTAAAGCGAACCGCCCTTCGTAGCAATATATTCCACTGTCCCGTCCTTCAAAAACACAGGCCCACATATGAACCTATCGTACTCCGAGCCCACTTGGCCATCGATAACCACGAACCGTTTGTCGCCTTTTCCTGCCTCATATGCCAAATGTTTGCCATCGGGACTGAAGATAATACCTGCAATTTCATCATACTCCGGCCCCTCTTTGCTGTCCACGACGACAAACCACTTTTCGTTCTTTTGCGCCGCGTATGCCATACACCTGCCATCGGGTCTAAATACCGGACCACTTCTCCCAATCCCGTCGTACTCGGGCCCAGCTTGACCGTCGATAACAACGAAGTGTTTGCCGCCTTTTTGTGCCTCGTATGCCACATGTTTGCCTTCGGGACTAAAGACCAGAGTACTTTTCCCAATCCCGTCGTACTCCGGACCTGGCCGGCCGTCGATAACCACAATCCATATCCCCCTCTCCTCCATCCTAACTTTGCCGTCGAAGCCGTGTATCTGGTAGAGAGTTATGCCTTTTCCTGCTGCGTATCCCACACGTTTGCTGTTAGGACTAAAAATAAGAGTTCCGTCCCCAATTCTGTCGTACTCCGATCCCGCTTGGCCATCCACGACCACAAATTGTTTGAGGCCTTTCTGGGCTATATACGCCAAACGTTTGCTGTCGGGGCTAAAGACCGGAGCACTTTTCCCAATCCCGTCGTACTCCGGCCCGGCCTCGCCGTCGACAATCATCACTGACTTGCCGCTTTTTATTACCCCGTATGCCAAACGTCTGCCGTCGGGACTGAAGACCGGACCACTCCCAATTCTATAGTATTCCGGTTCGGCTTGGCCATCAACAATCACGAACTCTTTGTCGCCTTTCATAGCCCCGTATGCCACTCGTTTGCCATCGGGACTGAAGACAGGATCATTCCAAATCATGTCGTATTCTGGCTCAGCTTGGCCGTCGATAACCACGAACTCTTTATCGCTTTTCGTACCCCAGCGGCCGTGGATAAACACTAACTTGTTGTCTCCGCCTTCTCCTGCCACGTATGTCACGCGTTTCCCGTTGGGACTGAAGACCGGATAACTCTTAAACCAGTCGTATTCGGGACCAGCTTGGCCGTCGACAACCAACCGCCAATTGTCGCCCGTTAGTGCCAGGTATGCCAAACGCCTCCCGCCTGGACTGAAGGTAATACTTGCAATGGAGGCATAATCCGGCCCAGCATGACCGTCCACAACTACAACATATCCTGTTGCTCGCTGTTCCCTCCAAGCAATACGGCATCCATTTATGGTTGCCGACCGAGTAAAATCAGAGTCTGAGCCTGGCACGCTGCACAGCCGTTGTTCCTGAACTTTTCCCGTCTGATTCGGCTCGGCTATTAGATTCGGCTCGGCATACTTCCACACAACAGTAATGCCGAGCATCACAACAATTAAAACCGATAGCGACCTGATTATGTTCTTTCGTATCATAATAAGACCCTCGCAAATAAAAATCTCTCTGTGTCCTCTGTGGCTAAAATTCTTTCCGTGTTAGTCCGCGCCTTTCTCATCGAGAATTTCAAGACACTGGAATTTCTTGCCTTCCAAGAATTCAAGTGAAGCCCCTCCGCCGGTGGAAATATGGCTTATTTTATCTTCAAGGCCGAGCTTCTCTACCGCGCTTGCACTGTCACCGCCGCCGATTATACTGCGTGCTCCCCTATCCGTAGCCTCGGCAACAGCTAAAGCGACGGCTTTGGTCCCTTCATCAAAAGGCGGCAGCTCAAAAACGCCCATCGGGCCGTTCCAAACGACTGTCTTTGTACCGGCCAGTTTGTCGGCAAAAAGCTTTCTGGTCTGCGGACCAATATCCATTCCCCGCCAATCGCCTTCAATATCATAACCAACTATTTTATTTTCAGCGCCGGCTTTGAATTCGTGGGCAACCACATTATCGAGCGGCAGGACTATTTCGCAGCCGATATCTTTGGCATGCTCAAGAAGTCCCGTAGCTTTATCGAGAAAATCATCTTCGCACAGGCTCTTGCCCACGGTCCGCCCCCCGGCCTTGAGGAACGTATAAGCCATTGCGCCGCCTATTAGTATGCAGTCGACCTTGTCCAAAAGATTTTCAATCACGCCTATCTTGTCTGAAACCTTCGCCCCACCCAGTATCGCGACGAACGGCCTATCGGGTTTACTAAGGGTTTCACCCAGAAATTTTAGCTCCTTCTCGATTAGGAAGCCGATAACTCGTGGCTTGCCTTCCATGACCGCCGGTACCGTGTACATTGAAGCATTGTCTCTGTGGGTTGTGCCGAAAGCATCGTCAACATAGATATCCGCCAAATCGGCAAGCTGCTTTGCAAAATTGTCTTTGGCCTTCCGCAACTGCATATCCTCTTTTGCTGCCTTGTCCTTTATTGTCTCTTCCTTGTGAAAGCGCAGGTTCTCAAGCAGCATGCAATCGCCGTTCTTGATCGCTCGTGCTTTCGCCTCTGTCTCAGAGCCAATACAATCCTGTGCAAAGACAACATCCTGACCCAGCAGCTCTGACAATCTCTTAGCTACCGGCGCCAGTGATAGTTTTTCGTTCCTTTGGCCTTTAGGCCTGCCAAGATGACTCATCAGAATCAGCGAGCCGTCGGCTTGTAGAATATGTTTTATCGTTGGCAGAGCCTTTACGATTCGGTCATCACTGGTGATATTACAATCCTCGTCCAACGGCACGTTAAAATCGACACGCATCAAAACCCTCTTGTTCTTCACATCAATATCTGCAACGGTCTTCTTGGTCATAATGGTCGCCTGTATTTGCTTTTTAAAACATTACTTTGATTAGTCCTGCACGTCTCTGTTTATGAGATATTTCGCTATTACAGAATTTAAACTGCGGTCTGTCGGATTGTTATCAGCGATGCGTTGCAGAGTATCCAGGTCTGTTTTCCATGCTATATCACCCGGCGCCAGCAAAAATGTACTGTTTGGTTCGTAGTTATCAACAAGCCGACCTTTCTTATAATAATAGTGCCTCTGGCATATCTTCGTAGCATAGGCCCGCATTAACGGCGGAATATCGTGAGGCAGAAACCAGAGTTTTATTTCTCTTTCGGCATCCCTGTCGTTAGCTGACGCATGTATGAGGTTATCCATTCTGTAGTCGACAGTATTGCCTGCGGCGTCTTTGATTGGAACTACTGTACCAAGCGCCCTGAGACAGCCGGGCCTTTCCTCTCTTGCCTCGTGCGGATTGGTTGGGCCTGCTATTTTGCGTATAGTTTTTTGTACACCCTGGCCCTGATAAACAATTGCGATTACTCTGCGCTTCCATCGAATATCGTATGGATAATGAGCTTTACCTGTTATGAACTCGAGCAGCGGTTCGTAAAAAACTTTTCCTTTATGTTCGGCGTAGTGCTCTTCAGCAAGGATCCGGTTGACGTTAACAATTTTTGCAGCGGCAAAACGCGCCCCGGTGTGAAACTCTGATAACTGAGACAGTATAAAGCCCGTGATTGAATTTTTGAGGGCGTCTGGCTTAATTAGTACGAGTGTTTGTTCGAAATGCTTTTTGTCCATTGCCTCAAACCTTTTCTGTTTTTCCAGGCAGGCCGCTGCCAGCAGAAGCTGGAAAACTTATCCAGAGTTCCGTTATATGAATTTTTTTTCAGGTAAAGCAAGCCTGCCCATTAAAAACCAGGCCTGCGAACGCTTTTTACATCTTTGCCATTTTTTCCATAATATCGACGCTACGGCACGAATAACCCCACTCGTTGTCATACCAGCTAACGACCTTAACGGTCCTGCCGATGACCATTGTGCACATAGAATCGAAGATGCTCGAAGCAGGGTCGTTAACGATGTCACTGCTGACTATCGGCTCATCACAATAAACCAGGATGCCCTTCATCGGCCCTTCGGCTGCTTTCTTCATCGCCGCGTTTACACTATCGACCGTAACGTCCTTTTTGACATTAACCACAAGGTCAACGATACTGCCGACCGGAACCGGTACCCGAACAGCAAAACCATCGAGTTTGCCATCAAGCTCAGGAATAACTTGGCCGATGGCTTTCGCTGCGCCGGTGGTAGTGGGAATAATGTTCACAGCAGCAGCACGCGCACGACGTAAATCCTTATGTATCATATCAGCCACTCTCTGGTCGTTGGTATAGGCGTGGATAGTAGTCATAACCCCCTGCTCAATACCGAACGCATCGTTGAGGGTTTTGGCCAAAGGTGCAAGGCAGTTGGTCGTACAGCTTGCGTTCGATACGCATTTAACCGCACTTGTCAGCTTCTCATCGTTAACGCCTAAAACAATCGTCGCCTCAATATCATCCTTTGCCGGGACACTGAGCATAACCTTGCTGGCGCCGGCCTTGAGATGGTCTGCGTAACCGCCCTTCGGCGATTCGGCTGTGCGAAAAATGCCCGTCGATTCCAGAACCACCTTTACGCCCATATCTTTCCAGGGAAGCTCAGCCGGATTCTTAACAGCCAAAACCTTGATAGATTTGCCGTTGATGACTAAATCGCCGTCTTTTGCCTCGACAGTTCCACTCCATTTGCCCATCACCGTATCATATTTGAACAGATGCGCGAGGCTCTTGGCGTCCGAGAGGTCATTAACCGCTACGAGGTCCAAATCTCCCTTTCTTTCCATAATAATTCTTGCCACAGCTCTGCCGATTCGGCCGAACCCGTTAATTGCGACCTTTGTTGCCATTTGCAATTCTCCTTATTTTCCATACTGTAAATGCTGTTTTTTCCGGTTTAATCCCACCCCAAAGATTCGTACGGGGCCAACGAGAGAGCTACTTTATTTATTACCCACCCCCCTGTCAAGAACTTATTGCCAACAATTGAATGCTCGCACAAAAAACTTCGTCGATTGCGCGGTATGTTTTCCCGTTGCAGAATATACAATAATTTGATATACTTAGTTGTCTTCTTTGAGGCTTATAAAAAACCGTATATTCTTTTTCGTAGCGTCCTCATAGTATTAGAGCACATAAGGGCTCCACAGCCGGTCTGCGTGATAAGGATGGCAGTTTATGCGAAATGAAAAAGGGTTCACGTTGATTGAATTACTGGTGGTAATCGCCATTATTGCCCTGCTGCTTGCCATTCTGCTGCCGAGTCTAAACAAAGCCAGGGACCAGGCCAAGGGCGTTAGGTGTCGCAATAATCTCAAGCAAATCGGGCTGGCGTTCACGTTATATACCGACGACAATGAGGGCAAATTCCCCCGCAATGGCGGTATTTGGATTGTCAAGTTTTTGCCCTACATCGGCGGTCAGGGAGACGAGGACCGGGACTACCGCCAGATTGGGGTGTACAACTGCCCCAAGTATCCAAACAAGGAGCAATCGCTTGATTACGTGATTAACTCCTGGAAGGACGGCGTAACGGAATACATAGGCTACACGCCGGTGAGCGACTTCCGCCGGCACGCCGAGAAGATTTTTCTGGCCGACAACGAGGACGGGTCATGGCGTCCGATTATCAGAGAAGAGGGTGGATTGGGCGGCAGGGGCCAGTTCGACGTCTGGTTGCCACGGCACCTGCCCACCGGCCCCGATAGAGAGCGACGAGTGGCCCATGCCCGCCACAACGACGGCTGCAATGGGGCATTCATGGATGCGCACTCCGATTGGGTCCAGGCCGAAAAAATGACCGAACAAATGTGGCAACCCGAATGACAGGCTAAAGAACCACACAAAGCTATTTGTAAATCTCCTTATTTTCCATACTGTAAATGCTGTTTTTCCGGCTTAATCCCACTCCAAAGATTCGTACGGGGCCAACGAGAGGGCTACTTTATTTATTACCCGCCCCCCTGTCAAGAATTTATTCCAAATCAAGCGTCTTACCACTGATTCAGACCCAAAAACACATTTCGCCAGACTTTTTTTACGATATTGTGTAACATAATTATTTCTTGCGCAATTATTCTTATGGCAATGGTTGGTGCTATGGCGAAAATCGTTAGGCAAACAGAGGATGATGATTTAGTGCTCAGGGCCCGCACGGAGGCAGATGCCTTAGGCCGGCTCTACGAGCTTTACTATGAGCGGATTTTTCGATTTTGCGTTCACCGGCTCTTTAACAAAGAAATTGCCGAAGACATAACTTCTACCGTCTTTCTCGAAGTAGCCCGCAAGATTCATAGCTTCAAAGGCCGAACCGAGCAGGATTTTCGAAACTGGCT
>CAYGBH010000186.1:0-8006 GCA_964348055.1 uncultured Pirellulales bacterium | reverse complement strand
TCCATTACTCATAATCTGTTCTCCTAACTAAAATACGCTTATTGTTTTATCCCCGGCACGTCACCGGGTATTTTACCAATATATCATTTGTACTCTTGCTTGGCCAGGCTTTTTCATAAGCGTCCGGGGAAACAGTCTGCGAGCCAGCAGATGTTAATCCGGCTGCGGGATTTCAATTCTCTTGCCATCATTCATCGCTGACTCGTGGGCACATATCCCTGCCATTGTCCAATTCGCAGCGGTTTTTGCATCAACCGCGGATTCCCTATTTTCGACAATCGCGCGAACAAACTCATGAGTCAGATGGGGATGAGAGCCGCCGTGCCCGCTGCCTTGAATAAAGGAGGTGTGCTCGTGCTCTTCATCATAGACGCCGTGTCCTGTGAACGGGGCTATCTCTTTCGGCAGCAGGTGGCCATAATCGGGGACCTCTATCCTCTTGGCATCTTCATAGCCGGAGTAAATCACCGGTCCCTCATCGGCAATCTGCTCCCATTCAAATGAAAGCTTTGTGCCGTATACGTCGAAACTTTCTCTATACTGTCGAATCGTATTAAAGAGGGACCTAGTCACCTCACAGGCAAGGTCTGAATCGGCGAGTTTTATAATAGCGGTTTCAATTGCAAAAGGTGAATTGTAGAGTTTGATGTAATCTTTTTGAATTCGGCCTGAGCCGTGACAGACAACAGACTCGGCTCTTCTTTTCGCAAGGCAGAGCAACGGACTGACGGCATGGGTTGCGTAGTGCATAGGGGGGAAACCATACCAGTAGTCCGGCCAGCCCGGCAATCCCATATTCTGCTGATGTGAACCCCTCAAGAACTGAATCTCGCCCAGCTTACCTGATTCAACAAGCTCCTTTGCGTAGAGAAACTCCCGGCTATATACAGCCGTCTCCATCATCATATATACCTTGCCGGACTTTTTCCGTGCCTGAGCTATTGCAAGACAATCCTTTGTGGTGGTAGCCATCGGGACGGTGCTGGCGGTGTGTTTGCCTGCGTTCAAGGAGGCAACTGTCATCCAGGCATGGTCGGCTATGGGCGAAACGACATGGATAGCATCCAGCTCGTCAATAGTCAGGAGGTCCTCAAACTTGGTGAACCGCCTTTCTATCCCAAACTGGTCCCCTACTTCGTTGAGGTGGTCTTCGGTTCTCTGGCAAATAGCGTAACACTCGGCGTCGGGGTGCCTTTGATAAATTGGGATAAACTCAGCGCCGAACCCGAGCCCCACCACGGCTACTCTTACCTTCTCCATCGGCTTTTTCTCCTTTCCGGCCTGCGTGAGTTCCGCTCTTGCGCTAAAGCACAACACGGGCTACTCAACAAACACACAGGAGTAGCTCACCTGGCCATTATTCCTGCATTTTAGTTCGGATCACCAGGTAAGTATGCATAATCACAACCAATGCGAACACTAAAGCGGTGTAACGATGCATACCTAAAAGTAATTCCTGCCAATGCGTTCCGAAAAGCGGGAACATGCTCGAAATGATCGACAGGATCAACGGCAGAGCCAAAAAGATAATCAGCCAGAATGTTATTTTTTGCCCGAGGCCGGAGTTGTTACAAAGAGATTCTTCGCCGGCGCTTTTGACCAAAGTAAGGCGCTGGACAATGCGCTGAAACCATGGCCAATCGCTGTGAGCGAAACGGCAGCGACGCGCCCACATTACCGCTAAAATCACCAAGCAAATTGCGAAAATCGGTGCGAAAGTGGCATGCACCATTATCAAATAGCCTGAGATGTGTTCACCTAAAATGAGCGTTGGATAAAAGCCGGTAATTGCCAAAACTACAAAGCAAAGCAGCGCCAGCAGATATACTAATTTCCTCAAGACGCCCACAGGGCTCAGTTTTTGTTCAATGAAAAGAAGCGTAAAAAGATGAACCAGCTTTTTTATAGGATTCCACTGACGCTGCTTACGGCAAGGAAAGGCAATGCAGTGTAAAGCAATACCCGCAAAAGTAATCAACAAAGCGATTATCGAGATAATTTGATACATAACACCTACATATTTTAATCAGCGCTACCAATTATTCCCGGCCAGCACCTTTACAACGCAGGCCAGGGCCTTCAGCGCATATAACAATAGTACTATAGCCAGAATCGCACACGAGCCGAGACAAATATACTTCATAAAGGGACGGAACACGAATGAAAAAGCGAACGCCTTCGTGTAGAAGGGACGAAGACGTTCGAATTCGACCATTTTTTTGACAGTGTCTCGTTCGGAGGCGATGGGAGAATCGATAGCCACATCACCGAAGAAGAAAGGCGCATCTGTAGCGTGGCAGTCGGTGCAGTATCGAACGCCTAATGACTGGGCAGCCGGCCTGACATTGTGCGCTATAGGCCATAAATATGGCTGGGCTGCCGGGTGATTTTCTTCTGCTTTAAGTGCACCGGAATCGTCAAGGGCGTAAAGTTTGCCGCCGCAAATATAAACGGCCTTGCCTTCGATTGCTTTCTGGAGCAAATCCAGGGCTTCAGTTAAATGCTCGGCTGTTAAACTGGGCCAATCGCCCGAACGTGGAAGCTCTATCTGAGCAAAAACTCCACCGACAGTTTGCTGAACAATCTCGATGTCAATTGGTGTTACTTTCTCGTCCTCAAGTATGCCCCAGTAGGCAGGCCAGAGCAGCTTATGAGGTGCTATCTTGCCGCCTTCCATGATCAGAAGCTGGCCCAGATACTCTGCGCCAATCCCGCCCTGCTTGGCAAAAACAGGGGCAATTATGTGTGGAAGCGCCTCATGGGATTTGTTTACACCTAAGGTACCCAGGCGATGTGCCCGCGAAGTTTTGGTCAAAATGGTCTGCTTGCCCGGCCAGGGGCCACTGTGACAGGCAGTACAGGTAAGCTTCTCAAAGTGCACAGTAGGAACACCTTTATGTTCCGGTACAGGTGCACCTAATCGGCCGGCCGCCGGTGATGATGAATATTTATCACCGAGATGGCAGCCCTCGCACGATGAGGTAGCAGCCAACTTTGACGGTGCGCTTTCCCCCTCATACCCGCGAATAATGTTATGGTCAATGCCGTTACGGTGGCAGTCAACACAGGTCAAGCCGGCCTTCAGGTGAATATCTTCGTCCATATTCCACTTTTCCGCATCCTCCTTATCGATGTAAAGGTTGGAATGACAGAAGTAGCACCGGTGGTTGGGCACCTCTCTTACGATGTCAAAGAAGACCTGGTTGTCGTCGTCGAATGCGTTGCGACGATACTTTATGCCCGGTGGAACCTTCTTTGGATCTTCCGGCGGTTCCGGCATGAAAGGGTCGTAGGTTTCGGGCATATCTCTGGCCGAGCCAGAAACAGTTGCAAAGCCACAGGTGGCAGCCGAAGCCCAGCGGAAATTCTCACGGACCACCTGGGGGAAATATTCACTCTGGTTGTGCGCAGGATCGGCATTATGGCAGCTAAGGCAGTTAATTTCCAGTCTGCCCGATATGAACTGGCGCATAATCTCGTCGGGGTCCTGGCTTTCGAGCTCTCCGGCGCCGCCGCCGGGTGTGTGTCTGCCGAAATACCTGGTAAACTCAATCGCTGTCAGGCCGAGCTGCTCGGGCTTAAATGTCCCCGGCCAGGGGCGATATGAAAGTGGAATCTGGGTGCCGGTACGAGAGTCAACTAATATCCAGGGCTGGCCCACACGACCTGGTAAGACGGCCGGTTCAATGGCGTTAAAGTGCCAGCCTTTGCTGATGATACCGTAGCTATGACACCCGCCGCAGGTCCAACGAGTCGAAAAAGGTAAAAGAGGCTCGTCGTCGGGGGCAATTTTTTCACCTTTTTCACCGTTGTCATTTTCATAAAACAGAGGAATAAGATGTGTCGGATGCGCCCTGCTGCCGTCACTTTCGTCGCCCAGTTTTTTCTGGTCGGCATCAACAGCGTCAGAGAAGCCCAAAAGCAACGAACACAAAAAGCCTGTTAATATCAATCCTTTCTTCAATGTATGCTCAATCCTTTCCTCTCAATGCATTAACATTCATCATACAAAGTGGCCGACTTAAGTGATGGTTTAGGCCTTAAAGTCCTCCGGCTTGAAGTTGAGCTTTTTGCCGGCTGCCACTGCTTCGTTGACTCTCAATACGGTGACAGCGGTTTCGTATCCGATTTCGGCGGGGCAATTTAGCTTAGCCTTGCCGCGCATCGCATCGAAGAAGTTCTCAAGGTGCGGCTGATGGTACGGCTTATTATCCATTGTAACAGGTATGTCATAACTGGGCGGCTTGGGTGACTCACGCACATCGAGCAGGGCGTCGTCGGCTGGCTTTTCTTCTTCGGGTTTGGCAGGCTCTTTCAAAAAGCCTATCTTAATCCATCTCTCCCAGTCCTGCGGGGCAACCCAGGCTTCTCGATAGACCTCGCCGCGTCCCGCAGCTTCGGAGATTACCAGCGTCCCCTGGTCACCCATAAAGGTCTCAAAATATCCGTTGCTGCCGTTGGTGGTTATTGTCTGATAGAACGCTCTGACTGTCCCCTGCTTGGTTTCATACTCATAAATGGCCATAACATTGTCATACCAGTCGTGGCCTTTCCAGTAGTCGATACCGCCGCTGGCTATGACCGATTTGGGATTTGTGCCGAGAAACCAGCTATAAATGTCAATCTGGTGCGAGCCAAGGTCAACAATAGGGCCGCCTCCTAATCCCTTATACCACCGCCAGTTTCTAAACTGCGTCATAGATTTGAAACCATACTTTTCCAGTGTAGGCTGGTCAATTTCGGCCGTCTTCGGGAAGCCTAAATCCTCGCAGGCCGCCTTGCTGCGGTTCCACTGGCCGTTGATGGTGGTAATCCGGCCCAACAGCTTTGCTCCGCTGATGAGGTTCTCGTAACAGTGAATGTAGCGGGGGTTGCTGCGACGCTGATGGCCAATCTGAAGGAGCTTGCCGGTTTCCTTCGCGGCCTTGAGCATCTTGCGGGCGCCTTCGAGCGTGTTGGACATCTCCTTTTCACAATAGACATCCAACCCCGCTTTGAGACAGGCGACAGCATGTTCGGCATGCCAAAAATCAGGCGTGGCGATTATGACGGCGTCAAGGTCTTTCTCCTTATCGAGCATTTCCTGGTAGTCCACATAAGTATTATTGTCGTGGCGAAATCTCTGGAGCAAGCGTGAGACGCGTCTTTGATTGTAAGCCGTCCAGATATCACAGACTGCCTTAAAACGAACGCCGGGTATCTTCAGACAGGCGTTCATCAGGACCTGTCCCTGAGCTCCGGCGCCGAGCAAAGCCACATTAATATCATCCGGTTTTCTGCCGCCCGTTTGTCCAAGAACCATCGGCGAGGTTCCCGCAAAGCGGGGGCCCGAAAACGCCAATCCCGCTCCAACCGCCGCGGTAGAACGCAAGAAATTACGCCTGTCCATCTTTTCTACAGTTTTTCGATTTTTCATCATGCTTCTTATTAACTCCACAAATTTAACAAACTAATTATCAACTCTACTGCCGCGTAGCATAACTGCGCGGCATATTACTGTCAAGCACAAATTTCAGCGGATAGCGTAGAGCGTACAGCTGTCAGGATTCTAAACGCTAACTTCTATACGCTAAACGCTACCCGCTATCGGCTAACGGTTAGTCGACCAAAGGTTTTATTATGATATTGCGATACGCCACGGGGCCGTGGTTGCCCTGGAACATAAGCGGGCCGGTCGGTGCTTCCTTGCCGGTGAGACTACCGCCGGTGAGCCCTTCCATTACGATATTCTCGTGGAGCACCTCGCCGTTGAGCTCGACCTTGACGAATTCGGCGTTGCGAATCTTTTTGCCGCTTGCATCGAACCTTGGAGCGAGGAAGTCAATGGCGTACTTCTGCCACTGGCCCGGCCTCTTGCAGGCATTGACACGAGGCGTACTGGTGCGGTAAATTGCGCCCATGTCACCACCGCCGACCTCTACCTTTTCCCAGCTATCGGCCACCTGTATTTCGTATGCACCCATAGGATAGATACCGGAATTGGAATTTTTTGGTACCATCACTTCCAGCTCGACGCGGCAGTCACCGAACTCTGCCTCGGAATATATATCGATACTGTCGCGGTTGCGGGCGGCGAGATTTATCATTTCACCTTCGCCGTCTTCTGCCACCAGCAGCTTCGGATTCTCAGACGACATTTCGGCGAGGCCGACGACCCATTTGCTCTTTCCCCTGCTGCCCTTGACCGCCCAGTCATCGAGGTCTTTACCGTTGAACAGCACGACGGCATCGCCATAATCTGATTTTAACTCTCTGATTCGGATGTCCTTGAACTCAACGAGCATCGGCGGGCCCCTGTGAATCTGCAGTGCCAGGAGCCCCTGCCGCGCGGCGCCGTTGCGGTCCGCGGGGTCGTACGGGTCGGTCACGCGGTCGTTGTCCACCAGCTGCATAGTGGGGTAGCCGTTGAGGTAATGCAGCAGATGGTTGCCCTGAGCGATTATTCTGTACTCATTCCAGTCCTTTTCCTTGTAGAAGCCGGCCCTTATAAGCTCGTCTTTATCGGCGACCCTTCCGACGACGTGCTTTTCGCCTTGCCCGTCGATGACCATCATGTCGCCGACATTGACCAGCCGTCTTCGGCCTCTCTCGTGGTAGAGGAATCCGACCATACTCGGGTCGTTCACAACCTCGGCCTGATAGCCGGAGATGCGCCACTTGTCGAACTCTTTACTGCGATACTGCACGCCGGAGTTGCCGTTGCGGATGCGGAACTTCAGCCGCAGCTCGAAGTCTCGCAGCTGGCCGCCACGCCAGATAAGGAACGTGTTATCCTGGGCAGGTTTCGCAGCGGTGGTTTGGCCCCGAATGGCGCCATCCTTGACCGACCACAGACGCGGGTCGCCATCCCAGCCGGTCAGGTCTCTACCGTTGAATATCCACTGCCAATCGGTCTGGCCCAATTCGGCTGCCGTCCGTTCGAAGAATGAAACCGATTCAGCGATTTCGGGCATGGAGTTCAGCCAATTGTGCTCATACTCGATGGAGAAGACGCCCTTGAAGTTCTGACGGTCAAGCTCAGTCAGCACGGCTTTGACATCGCCCAGGCCTGTGCCCCATATGACATCGTGTGCCTTACGATTGCCGAACTCGTTCAGGTCCTTGACGTGCAGGCTGATAATCCGACCTTCGAGCTTTTTCAGTGCCTCAACCGGGTCTATACCGGAGCGCATCCAGTGGCCGGTGTCGGCACAAGCGCCGATTCGCCTGCTGCGTCCACGGCAGACCTTGAGCACAGTATCAGGGTTCCAATAAGGCGACGGCTTGGGATGATTGTGGATGGCCACGTTAATCTTGTACTCTTCGCACAATCTTTCTATAAGGTCGAACGCATCCTCGGGCGGCTCGGAGACAATCGTCTCAATCCCCATCTCGCGAGCAAAATTAAAGACCTTTCGACATTCGGCCTCGTTGTTTGGCAGTTTCACCACGCCGTAGTTCGTAAGCTTGACGCCCGTTTCTCGAAGCTTTTGCAGCATTTGCTTTTTTGCCTCTGAGGACATGTTGTGATCGGTCTTGATATCAGGTTGCTCCACGCTGAAACGATGACCCGGATAGACCTCGATGTAACGCAGGCCGAGCGCTTTGGTCTTGTCCACCGCCTCATAAAACGTAAAGCGATTGAAACTGTATGCCTGCATGCCCAGCCTCCAGTTTTCCTCGCCGTAAGCCGCATTTGCCCTGGGCAGGCAGCAAATACACACAGCAAACACCAGCAAAACAACCCGACGAAGTCGGGCCTGATCCGGTCCAGGCCTTCGGCCTGGAAGTTTTACCTCTTTGTTCATTTCTTTTTCTCCTGTCAATCAACGTTCTTTCGGTTTTCTATTTTACAGGGTCCATCCCTGACGATAATCGCGTCGCAGATATTCATTTGCCTCAGGCATATTGGTAAACTTTAAGTTCGGGCCGTCCCAGTACAACTTCGTGCGGGTCAGTTTTTCCTTTAGTTCCGGACGCAGGGCAACGTTACCCAGCAGCACTACTTCAGCCAGCAGCCCGGCATG
>CAYGBH010000185.1:0-8015 GCA_964348055.1 uncultured Pirellulales bacterium | reverse complement strand
CCGTACTTGTCGGTGATTTGTTTTGCACGGTCTGTATCGCGGTTGCAGAAGGCCGTTACAGTGACTTCCGGAATGCGCTGCCAGGCCTCATACTGAAAGTGACTGAAATACCCCGCCCCGATAGCTACGCCCTTGAACGTACTCATTAGCATTCCTCACTCATCTATCTTTTTCTGTTGTCATGTTACCGCCATCATCAAGGTCATTGGGATCCACCTGTTTAGTGTCGTCTGTTGGTGCCGGTTTCTTTCGCGTTGATTTATAAATGTTATAGCCGATAGTACCGCCGGTCAAAAGGACAAGTGATGTCAGCATGGCGATAAAGCGTTTTCGAATCGCCTGCGGAGAGAGCTCCTTATCCCTTTTGCGGTTCGGATTCATAAAGCACCATGTCACAACAGCTATAAAATTAAGACCCGCAGCCAGCATAAAGAAGTTGTTGGCACTTCCGGTTTCTTTGTTTAACAGTAACGGAAATACAATGGCACTTAGAGCGGCCCCGATATTGCCCACCATATTCATAGAGCCGGAGACTGCACCGGAATTAATGCCTCCGATATCGTTGCAGAATGCCCAGCTTGGGCTAAGTGTCATGTCCACGCCGAATGTCGCAAGGCCAAAACAGAAGACAAACCAAAGTAGCTGAGCCTTGTCTGTGGTGAGGAAGGTTAAATTCTTGGTTTGTGTGGCTAGAATCAGACCAATTGCTCCCAGCGAAAAGCCAGTAATAGCCGTGATACGTCTTGAGTTCACATGGTAGCCTTTCTTGAACAGTCCGGTGACCATTGAGCCGGCAATCCAGTTGGCAAAAGCGGCAAAAACAAGTGGAATGGCCGAATAGTAAATGGCATGAGGATCATCGGGCCACTGGTTTTTTATATATTTAGGCAGCCATGATAAGCTTATAAAGAAAGTCACGTTGCTGGCAAAATACTGAAGCATCGCAAGTGACATATTCAGGGAGGTAAATACCTCGGCGAACGAGGCCTTGATTCCTGTAGTAAAGTCGCTGGCCCGCCCTCTTTCGATATATTCTAGTTCCGCCTGATTGACTTTACGATTGTCCTTCGGATTGTCGCGGAACCAGATGAGCCAGACGGTTGCCCAGATAATTCCAATCACGCCGTTAAACACGAATGTCCATCGCCAGCCGATTTGAATTATCAGCCACGGCATTAAGAAAAGCGAAAATGCGGCACCTAAACGACTGCCTGAAAAATTAATTCCATGTGCAATTCCGCGTTCCTTGACTGGTAGCCAGCGGAAGAAGGCCTGCGTAGCACCCGGAAATGCTCCGGCTTCACCCACTCCGAACAGGAACCTGAGAACCAGCATTTGTATTGCGTTTCTGGCCGCACCTGTTAGGGCGGTAAAACAGCTCCAGACGGACACTACGATAGTAAGCGCCTTACGAGGGCCGAAACGGTCGGCTATCCATCCGGAAGGTATTTGGAACAAGGCGTAACCTATAGCGAAGATACCAAGAATCAGACCCCACATCTCTGTGGAGATTTTAAGTTCTTCGATGATATAGTCGGCGGCTGAGGCGATGCAGGCACGGTCCATGTAGGTGTTGACGCTGTGGAAAAAGAGAATCGAAAGAAGAATATAACGCTGGCGACTCATAATATTTTGTGGTTTTTTCATAATTTCGTATCATCCTTGAGTTTTCGAACGATGCAGGTTATAGCATCATCTTGTCCGACATTGCCTGGAAAAACGATATATGGCAACTCAGGGAATCTGCTTTCCGGCCCTGTTCGCCAAACCGGCACTCCCGGCAGAATCTGTCCGAGCACCTCAGCACGCCGAAGGCCAAGGGCTTTGGTGGCAATGTCACTGGAAGTAATGCCTCCCTTTGCAAGGATATACTTGGGCTGCGTTTTCAGTGCTTTCACAGTCTCGACC
This sequence comes from uncultured Pirellulales bacterium, assembly GCA_964348055.1. Classification (GTDB taxonomy): domain Bacteria; phylum Planctomycetota; class Phycisphaerae; order Sedimentisphaerales; family Anaerobacaceae; genus JAUXAL01. The sequence continues at coordinate 6,107 of CAYGBH010000185.1, read as the reverse complement.
AGAGCATCGGAGATACGACTGGCGATTGAGAGAGTAGCTTCGTCGTCCGCGCCTGTGACGAGATCCCGGCTGGTATAAAGCACGATGTCTTGCGCTCGCGATAGAGCCTTTTCGACAAGCGATGTTACTCGCTGGATTTCGGTCTGCCTTGTTAGTGGTGACAGTACTCTCCCGGCTCTCAGTTCGACGGCATTGATTCCCGTGTTCTCAATCAGGTGGACGAGCTGCGCCGATGACCGCGGCACATGGGATCCCACAACAATTAGGCCGCCTGCTGATTTGGTTGCATGGAGTTGATCTTTTGTGACAAGGGTCCGTCTGTCCAGGCCGGCTATGACTCTAACAAAAGAAGCCGCCGTGCGATAAAGAAACCGCATTCCCCGCTGCTCAGCCCACAATAGCCCCAAAGTGACCACCTCCAGGTCTCGGTACAGTGCCGCGTTGACAATACACACGTTGTGCGGTTTACAACTGCGCAACTTCTCCGCAATTTTCTCCGGCCCACCTTGCCGGATATCATCCAGACCAAGAGATACGACCGAAGAGCAAGCAATCCTGCCCTGTGTCTTTTCCTGGACCCACTCTTTGAGGTCAGAGTGTTTGTAGCCAAAAACAGCATCTCTGGCAAAAGGAGTCTGGGCTGCAGGTATCAAATAATCATCTTCCAAAACGTAATGAACATCCCCTATAGTGAGCCGACCGCCTTCCTTAAAGAACGGTATAATGACGTGAATTGCACTGGCTTTTCCGAGGGCCTGCGCAAGGGCATCGACCTCAACGGGGTAGTGACCTCGCAGCGTTGAGTCACTTCGACTGATGACAATGAATTTTCTGTGGGTCTGTTTTGAGGCCTCTTGAAGATTGGAGCCGATCTGGCCGGCTAATTGTTCTGCCTGGGTACTCGACAGGCTTCTGGAATTTGTCAGTACATAAAAAAGACCAGTGCCTCTTTCGAACTCACTTCTAAGTGCATCAGTGTTCCAATCTGTCAAAATAGGTGTGTCGTAAACCGTCTGTGTTCCTGTTGGGTCATCGTCCAAAACGACTATCGACTCGTTTCGCTGAGTAACTTGCTCTCGAATAGCCGGTAAAAGATCGTCAGGCCAGATGGGAGGAAGTGCATTTAATAGCTTTTGTGCATACAGACGCACTGAGACTCCTTTGGTCAGCGAGGTACCCGCCTTGACTAATCTTCGATTGCAAAAGCTCGAACCGGTGAGCCATCACCTTTGGCTATCTTAATGGGAAACGCCATGAAAGTCACTTTTTCCTTATGGATTTTGTCAAGGTTTGCCAGACCCTCCACGATGATAACACCGCTTTCCAGAAGGACTTTGTGAATCGTCGTTAGTTCCTCGATGTTGTGTACATCAGCCACAGACGGCGGCTCAACGCCGAGTATGCGAACACCTTTGTCTGCACACCAGCGGGCCAGCTCCAGACTGATGCGCGGCAAATCGTTGCGGTAGGCGGGGCTCTGGGCCAGCAAGCTCCAGCCGGTTCTAATCAGAAGCCCGTCTCCGGCTTGTATCTTCTTTTGAAGTGGGCCCAGGTCTTCTACCGTAATCAGTGAGCGAGGTTTGATGCCTGAAAGGTCAACAAGCCAGGCCGGGCCCATGCATTTATCGAGGGGGATCTGGTCTATTGTCTGGCCGCCGGCGTCAAAATGTCTCGGAGCGTCCATGTGTGTTCCACAATGGGAATACAAATGCAATGTCGTTGCGTTCCAGCCGTCTTTTTCAAGGACCCGAGCAGACTCAAATTTCACTCCTCGCATTGCAGGTTCGAGAGATAAGGTAAGATCGATAATGCGGGACATTGCTGTTCCTTATTCTGACTCCAGATTCTTCACAACTGCGTCCGCGATTTCACCGGTTTTTGCCGAACCGCCCAGGTCTACTGGAAGCACACCCTTTTGTAGAGTCAGTTCAATGGCTTTGACAATTTGCTCTGCCGCCTCTGGTTCTTCCAGATGTTCCAGCATTAGTGCTCCTGACCAGATGGCGCCGATGGGGTTGGCAATGCCTCGGCCGGCTATATCAGGAGCAGAACCATGAATTGGTTCGAACATCGAGGGGTATTTCCTCTCAGGGTTAATATTGCCGCTTGGGCCGAGCCCGAGGCTGCCCATAATCGCGCCGCCCAGATCACTGAGGATGTCGCCGATGAAGTTTGTTGTCAGAACTACGTCAAAGCGCTCGGGGGCAAGCACGAAATTAGCCGAGGCGTTGTCGACATACAGTTTCTCATAGGCCACTTTCGGATACGACTGCCTGACCTGCTCGATGACACTGTCCCAATAAGCCAGTGAATGAATCAGCGTGTTTGACTTGGTTATATTGGTTACCTTATTACGGCGCTTCTGTGCCAGCCGAAAGGAATAGTGCGCGATGCGTTCGATACCTCTGCGCGTGAATATGCTGGTATCCAGGGCAAAGCCGTCAGGAAATTTCGGGCGAACAAATCCACCTACCTGAACGAATTCACCTTCGATATTCTCCCTTATAATGACGAAATCGATGTCTTTGCACGTCTTGTTCGCAAGCGGACTCCTGATACCGGTCAACAAACGAGTAGGGCGGTAGTTGACATACTGGTCAAAGCTCTTCCTGATTTTGAAGGTGAACATTTTGGCAGGCAGCGTATCATCAACATCGCTGCGACCGACGGCGCCAAAATAGATGGCGTCAAACTGACTTAGAATATCCAAGCCGTCTGCAGGCATAAATTTGCCGGTCTGCTTGTAGTAACCGGCCCCGTAAGGAAACTCTTCGTACCGAAGTCGAAAGCCGAATCTCTCAGCCGCGGCACTGAGAACCGTGGTGCCGGCGGGCAATATCTCCGGGCCAATACCGTCTCCGGGAATGATAGCGATTCTGTATTTGCTCATGCTGCTCATAAACCTTAATTGAATGGCGACTGCGTCTGCGCTACCGTATCATGGCTCGTAAAGAAGACCTATACATCTACAGCGCAGCTGCTCTCGAAAATTGTTGGTGGATTATAGGCTTTTACCGGCAATATACAAGACAAAAACAGATTCGACCGGGCAGAGGCTTATATGCTGCCAGTCTCTCCTATCAGTAGCACCCAGTCATTTTCATCGGGAGCAACAACATTGAGCGTGTTGGGCCCTTTTGCCTTGCCGGTATTGAGCAATGTTTCTAAACCGTCGCCGTTACGCGGATTGAACCATCCATAGGTGAATTCGCCGGCCGAGATGTCCAATTGTACGAGCCCACCGTTCTTGAGGTAGATTACGTAGACCTCGCCCGGCTTGAAGAAACAATAGTCGTCCGGATTCTGGGTCAGGCTGTCGTCGCAGGACATCTCCCAGAATGGGATATTGTTTTTCGTGAAAAATTCCAGGGCGTAGCGGCACTGGTCCCACATCTTGTCTCGGCTGCGGTAGTCCTGACAGGTCAAGTCGCTGTGGGGGTGCTTGTAGCCGAAATACCACTCAATCCCCGCGCCGCCGGCCATAATGTTTCCCCACAAGGCGTTTTTTCTGGCGTTGTCATGGTCGGGGTCTTCGGCATCGGTGACCAGTGCGTGGCTGGCGTCACCCGGTTCATCGCAGGCGACGACCCAGGGTTTGCCGGCGGCCACCGAGCGGTCGATGTAGTTCTTGGTTCGGCTGTGGACCCGGCTGAAATCGCTTTTGTTGGTCTGCAGAGAGAAACCGGTCAGCTTCGATGCGCTGCCGAGCAGATCGTAATGGTCGTCGCCGTTGTGAATTACGATGTGGTGTTGATAAGGGTCATGTGTCCAGAAGTAGTTCGCCCAGGCCGCCTTCTGCGCCGTGGTGGCGTTGTTGATCTCTTCGCCGAGATTCCAGTTCAAAGCCAGATGGTGGCTGAAGCGCGCAATCAGTTCGCGGTAGTAGAGTTTTCGTTCTACGTTCAAGTCACCTTTGTCCAGCAGCAATTCGTTCTCGGTTTCCATCGTTTTGAAGTGCAGGTACATGCCCAGCTTGTCGCCCTGAGAAAAAACGATTTCCCATTGGTCCAGTCTGGAGACATCAAGGCGTTCGAGCTCGTCATAGCTGATGTAGGGAAAGACGTTTCGGTCGTCGCCGCCTATATTCAAGGTCAGGAAAGAAAAGGCATTCATGCCTTTTGAAGCTAAGTAGTTTATTGCACCGATGATACCTTTTCCTTTTCCTCCATGCCAGGTCGGGTCCTCCCGCTGCCAGTCTTTGATGTGCGGTGCCCAGTCTTTTATGAGGTTGTCTTTGTGGCCGTCGGTTTTGAAGTCACCGTCGAAGTCTTTGTAAGCCAGGAAGTTCTCGGGAGCGTCCGCACCACACTTTAGGAAATACTCTCCTGTTTCAGCGAAACACAGATGATGCTTGCCGACATATTGCAGCATACCCTTTGCTCGAAAGTCTCGGCCGCTCTTGTCGGTGGCAGCTATGTTGACCGAACCGCTTTGACCGTCCATAAAGCCTGCACTTCGGCCGGCAGCCTTGTCATCACTGACCGTAACATTCTTGCCTTTCCTGAATGAAACGCTGTACTTCCAGGTGCCAACCTCATCGGGCGCGAAATGGACGCGCCATTTGTTGCCGCTGTCGGCACCTGTGTCGGCCGCATTGCCGTCGGCGGCAAAATAACCAGGGACAAGATAGGATTTGCCGCTGTTTTCATGTGTGAAGTGGACATTGAGACGATAGTACAGAAACGGATTGGGCTCGGCCGTTTCGCTGGTCTGGGGGCCATCGAATGTTAACGTTACCTTGTGCCATTTCTTGAGTTCTCCGCTGATTTGTCCGGCTGACGCGGCCTGATACCAGGTGACTGCGGTCAATATCAGGCAGACGGCACACCATAGAATTTTTAAATGCTTGACCATACGATACTCCTCATCTGATAATCTGAGTACTACTTTGCAGTTTCGAATAAGTTTACACCAGGCAGAGCTTATATTGCAAGGCATTTTGTATCATCACTTATAATTGATAATTTGCTATTTCATGTTCGGTCTGCTACGCCTCGAACGTTCGGATGACCTGCCAAGGGTGCGGAAAAGCCTTGAACCGAACTATTTGTTCACAAGTCAATCGGAGGATTAGCCACCTCTTGAAAAAACCGAAGCAGAAAGTAACAAACCGTAAAGTAGAATCCGGTACTTAATATGCCTCAGGAGCGCAGTGATGTGAAGAAAACAATTCTTGAAAGAAAAAAGTATAACAGTAAAATCATTGAAACAGGAGCTGAAGTCATCTCCTTAATTAAAGGTTGTTTTGTCTTATTTTTGCTGGCGATATACAAGCAGGAGGCAACAAATATGACAGCTTACGGTAATCTGCGACGGACCTGCTGCCCGCAGCCCCGTCTTGCGACGGGAGTCGCTGGGGCTTGCAGCCGGCGTGACTTCCTTAAGTCAGCCGGTCGTGGTATGGCCGCATTGGCCTTCTTTGGTGCTGCGGGGCGGTCTCTGCCGGCCGCACAGTCCTATGGACTCCTTACGGAGAACAACAAGAGAGCGCGGCGGAACATCGTCCTGGTGCTCAGCGACGATCATCGCTATGACTTTATGGGCTTCATGGAAGAGGCGCCGGCGTTCCTGGAGACGCCGAACATGGACCGAATGGCGCAGCAGGGCGCGCACCTGGTCAACGCGTTCGTCAGCACTTCACTTTGCTCGCCGAGCCGGGCGTCAATCCTCACCGGACAGTACATGCACCACCATCACATCGTCGACAACCAGCGGCCGGCACCGAAGGGAACGGTGTTCTTCCCTCAGTATCTACAGAAGGCTGGCTATCAGACGGCTTTCGTCGGTAAGTGGCACATGGGTCACGAGCACGATACTCCAAGACCCAGCTTCGACCACTGGGTCAGCTTCAAGGGCCAGGGCACCTACTTCGACCCGATGCTCAACATCAACAACAAACGCCGGAAGTTCCAAGGATACACGACCGATGTACTGACGGAACAGGCTCTGTCATGGCTCAAGGATTGTAGAGACACCAGCCGGCCGTTCTTTCTATATCTGTCGTACAAGGCTGTCCACTACCCCTTTCAACCCGCCGGACGCTACCAAGGCCGCTACGCAAAGGCCAAGGTCAAACGCCCGGAAACGATGGCCAACACCGAACGCAA
>CAYGBH010000184.1:0-8027 GCA_964348055.1 uncultured Pirellulales bacterium | reverse complement strand
TGGCCAGCGCCATTACCCTGTTAACCGGCGGCCTTAACGAGCCGATGAGCAGGCCATGGTACGCTCTGGTATTGCAGCCTACAATCGTTGATGATGCGTAGCTACCGCGTTCATTGGTCAATAGCCATTCCTTGGTCAACAAATTCTCAATAGGTTGGTTGCCGGTTGATACCGATAATGTTGCTGCATCGTCGGCTTTTTGCAATGTTAACACAATCTTACCTCAATCAATGTTATCACAGTGAACTAAGTCCAGTTAGAAATCTCTTTTTTGTATCACCTTGCCCCGTTGTACAATTTCTAACGGGCTTAAAATCGGAATTGCTTCAAGTAACAAAGATAATCACAGCATCTAACTTACCGGTTGCAAATCAGGTGGGTTTTTATTTTGCGATGTGTTCCGTTCTGGTACGGGACAAAATTCGTCCTCGCTTGGCAGTTTGGAACAACGGCCATTGAGATTATTCAACACATTCATAAAGTTTATATAAGAGTCGTAGGGAGAGTGGTAGGGATTAAAATATTTATGTACATCGCCATCGGCAAAGTATTTTGTACACATGTAGTAAAAATGGTCCGATGCCTGTAATTTTCGCCAGTCTGCAATGATGTTTTCGTCGGTGGTTTGTTTGATCTTCTCTTCAAGCCGATAAAGCTCACCGATGGCGTTGGATTGCATTGCGTTTCCAAGCCAGGCCGAGAGGTCTCTTTCAGTATCGGCCCAGCTTATAATATGCGGTATATCAATCGTATCGGCGGGCTGGTGACATTGAACTACTTCGCTTGGAGTTTTGAAGTTGTTATCCGGGTGCCTGAGAATCTCTTGTGGCAGATGCCGAATAAAATCGAATATGCCGGTATCTTCCCATTGATGTTCCCCGAATGTCTCATAGTCCATAAACAGATTAACTACGTTACCATTGCCGTTAACGTTGCTTATCCATCGGGCGAACTTATCCGCCGTCAAGGGCCACTCCGCCCAGTCATGGTTGGAAAATCTAAAAGCAATATCGTCGCTGAGTGAATAGTTTTTCAGCAGCAGTTTCAGTTTGTTGCAGCCTTCGGGCTGATAGACAAAATTAGGGCTTCTAAATCCTAAGATGTGGTCTGCTCCTTCGGTCATTATCGCATCGAAATTGCCCATTGACTCGACAACCGCAGCTAAATCATTGTTGTATATCAATTCCGTATTTCTGAATACCCGCGGCTTCTGACCGAAAAGATGGTTGATAGTCTCGACGTGTTTGTTCACCTGCTCTACGAATTCATTGCGCGAGTATAAAAAACTTAGACTATGGTAATAGGTCTCAGCTAAGAACTCCACGCGGCCGGTTTCCGCCAGTGCATCAAAAGTGCTTATCACTTCCGGCGAATAACGCTGGAGTTGCTCCAGTAATACCCCGGTTATACTGTATGCCACCTTAAATCTACCACCGAATTTCCGTATTATATCCAGAATCAACCGATTGGCGGGAAGATAACATTTATTTGCTACCTTTCTGCATATCGTACCATTCTTATAGTCGTCAAAATACTGGTCGTTTTTGTCAAATACCGTATAGTGTCTCAATCGCAGGGGCTGATGCACTTGAAAATAGAAGCATACTGAAGGCATATCTCGTATCCTGTATTTTATATTGGGTGATGCGTATCGTATCGCGTCAGTTACACAATATGCATCACTCGTCTCTGCGTTAGCCCGGAAGGCCTCCGCCGGAGCATCACGCATGACGCACGATCAAATCAGACCGCAACCAGTGTCTCTTCGTAAATTTTTACACACTTGGCTGCAGAGTCCTTCCACTGTAGTTTTTTCACCTCAACATTGCCGTGGTTCGCTAATGTCTCTTGCAGCGGGGGGTATTTCAGTACCGCTATAATTTTGTTGGCAATCTCGTTGATATCCCAGAAGTCGACTTTCAGAGCATGCATCAAAACTTCCGATACACCGCTTTGCTTGCTTATTATCACAGGCACATCATTGTTCAATGCCTCCAGAGGTGCGATTCCAAACGGTTCCGATACCGAAGGCATCACATATAAATCGGCCATTTTATATATTTTTTGGACGTCTTCACCGCGTAAAAAGCCTGTAAACAGCACCTTGTGCCCGATACTGAGTTCCGCTGCCATTTCAATTGCCCGGTGCATTAAATCGCCGGAGCCGGCCATAACGAACTTGACGTTATCCATCACCTCCAGGACTTTCTTGGCTGCCTGGAGAAAATACTCCGGCCCTTTTTGCATTGTGATTCGACCTAAAAACAGGACGATTTTCTCATCTTTGTCGATGCCGGTTTCTGCTAAAGACCAATCGTTATCGTCGTTTCGCTCTACGCCGTTGTGAACCACCTCTACTTTTTCAGCGCTAATGCCGTATCGGCCGATTATAATATTGCGTGTGAAATAGCTGACAGCAATTACCTTGCTTGCCCGATGCATGCCTTCGCGCTCGATGTCGTAAATTGTCTGGTTAACGTTCTCGCCGCTGCGGTCAAATTCTGTCGAATGCACGTGCACAATCAGCGGCTTTTCGCTTATTGCCGCCACCGCAATTCCCGCAGGATAGGTCATCCAGTCGTGAGCGTGAACAATGTCAAATTCCTCATTTGCAGCTAATTCAGCGACGACCGCGGCATAGCGATGGACTTCAGCGTACATATTGCCGCTGTAGTCTATTGGCGCCATAAGCTGACTGGCTGAACTGATGTTGCCGCCGCGCATTTTTTGTCTTTGTCTCAGACTCTCTTCGATTCGCTTCCTGTAAATACCGCCGGTTGAATAAGGCTGCAGCGGTGAGCTGATTGCGTGAAATCTTACGTTTTTTAGCTCACTGAGGTTGAAGGATGTTGCGGACCTGTGGGACCCCGGACTCAACAGCTTCACATGAGTAGTAAATTTGCTCTCCACCATTGCGGGTAGAACAAAGACAACTTCTATGCCAAGCTGGTCCATCGCCTTGGTAAGTCCGTAGCAAGCTGTACCCAGACCACCACTGATAAACGGTGGAAATTCCCAGCCTAACATCAAAATTCTCATATGGTCCCTTGTTGGTTTAGTCTTATAGTCATCCATTCAATGAGGGATTAATATAACCTTATTATCGGACGTAATATCCTAAAAACAATTCCTGTAAGGATTTTTTAGTCGCACAGGCGAAATATACATTCCTAGTACGCTCCTTATCGGCAAGAAATTACATAATCTTAATTTGAAGGTGGCAAAAATAAAAGTATTTGCACTAACCCTTATTATATAAATCGGGTTTTTATCGGAGTAAGCTTAAGGAATTTTCTAAAAAGTGTGAATTTTGATACTGATAATCTATATTTTATAGGCTAATAGCCAAATTTGGAGAGCAGAACGCAGTATATTGCGGATTCGACTACCAGCTTTTAACTGGTTTGCCCGAGCGAATGACCTCTACATAGACGGCCAACGGCTGACAGCAACGAGTAATCATTGAAATATGTGGTCATTAGTCGATCAAATAGTGATGGTCCCCCCGACTAAAACCGGCGTTTCTCTCAATAAAATAAGGAAAATTGTTTTTGTAAGGCATTTGTCTCCAGCTAAAAGTCGGAGCATTCTGCCGGTATTCTCGTAATGCTCAATTATTGGACTTTGCCCCCTTAGATAAATTGTCCTTCGGGTCTCTAACGTGGTTTGCGTTATTAAAACAACCCAGGGCGGCACTATCTCGTGCTTCGCATAGTAGTACAAACTTATTGGGGGTGTTGAAAATAATCTGTTTGCCTCCACTTGCGGGCACCTGTAGCTGCGCAAGCGCATGTGTGAGCAAATACACGCGTGCTTGCGACTCTGCGGAAGTACGAAGCAGGAATCTTGTTTTCACTAATCGTTTTGCGGAGCATGCCGTAAACAAATAGTCCTACTTTGTTTTCAAACATCAATAAAGTAAACCATTCCGCCGTTGAAAAAGCGGAACGGCTTACTTTAAATAACGCTGCCGCAGACGTAAGATGTTTGACCAAAAGGTGTTAGCCTATAATCCACCTGCTTCGTCGGAAGCGAAGCGACGAATGGCTTCTAACGGCCTCTACAGGTCGTGCGACTTGACTGTACTGCGACGGTTGGCCTTGGTTCGGGCAATAGCTCCATCGAGCATACAATAGACCTTATCACTGAGTGCTCCGAGCGCGTCGGATGAGGTCATCATCTTTTTGCTCTTGATGTAGGCCTTAACTTTGCTGGCTACAACCAAAGACTCTTTCTTTGCCATTCTAAAAATCCTCCATGTTAGAGTTAAATTGTAACAGTCCGGCGTTCAATCCCTAAATCCTGTACTTTGTCAAGCGTCGTTATTACATACAACCAACAGAATTTGCAACAAAAAAATACGCTTAAATGCTAAATTTTTGTAATTATGCTGCCGACAGTCAAAAAAGTGATTGCGAGAACCAAATCCACAAACCAGACTTTTTCTTACGGGTTCGGGATTTTTGATAATTTATGAGGTCTATTTTGACGAAAATAGCTGGATGAAAGGTCTTTCAAAGCTTGTCTCACTGCGATAGGACATAGTAAGCAGGACCCCAAACGCGGAAAATAGCGTTTGGAAGGGTTAGGAGCCGAATCCAGTTTGTTGTGGAGGAATGAAATGACAAAGCGTTCCAAAAAAGCTCATAAATCGCAGGCCAAAGTGCAAGGCTTTGTTGTTGTTGCTTATGTCGAGGATTTGGAGCAGGCCGGAGACTACAAAGCTCTGCTGGAAGTTAATGATATTCCTGCTGCCATAAGTGAGCAGCATGAACACTCAGTAGCTTCTAAAGAAATTGCTGTAATGGTTCCCGAAGATTTTCTTGATGAAGCACACGTAATAATCGAGTCGCAGCACGCCTATGATGATTTCTACGATCTTGCATTGGAAGATGAGAGAGAGGCCGATTTCGATAGCGGCCTTTTAGAAGATGACTTTTAATCTTCGGTGAATTTAAAGTTATACAAAATAGCATAATTCTGCCGGTTTGCTTATTAACTGTTTTATACATCCGCAAGTCAACAAAGCAGAAAGAACACAGGTTTAATATAAATGGATAAGGAACATTTTCCAGAGCGTCGTAGCAACACCGACCGCAGGCAAAGTGTTGTCGACAGACGTTTGGGACTGGACCGTCGGCGAGGACCCGGCAGACGGTTGACGAATGAGCGAAAAGCTGCTGAAGAAGGGCATATGTCCGACGAGCAGTTTGAGTTTCTTATGGCCATTGATGAATATAAGCGAAGAAATGCAAGACCTTTTCCTACCTGGACGGAGGTTCTTGAGGTCATAAAGGCACTGGGCTACCGCAGAGTGGCTGAGCCCCAATCGCTTAAGCAGTTTAAGAAGGAATCCAAACCCGATAAAGCACTATTGGAAACGCCCGAAGAGCAACAACAGGCTCAAGTGGCAAAATAATCCTCCCTTACTTGATGCGCAATCTCTTGCTTTTCCTCGTCATTGCGAGCGCAGCAAAATAGAAGCATCTATTGAAACTTCATCTCTCCACAGTTAATAGTATTCAGTTTGCTGGGCTTTTGCCCGCCTCAGCATTGCCGCCGGAGACATATATTTACTCCGGCGTATCGCCCCAAAGGATGCAGTTGGCCAATGTCGGTTTGCTGTTTATCGTAGACTTCCCGCCACCCCTTGAATCCGCCAGTTATATTTTTTAGACACTACCTGCGAGGACGGGATGATTTGTGGCACTGCTGAAAACTGAGTTCCGCAATGGAGGGCAATGGCCGTGGTGCCAAAATAGTGAGAAAAGCAGGACGTAAATTTTGCTTTTTTGGTATTTTTACGACCCGGCATTCTGAACCTGTCGGAGGATTGCTAACATTGAAATGGAATTTTGAGATTGTGGGACTTGAGGCTTCCAGGACTTTTTAAATAAGTGTAGATGGATAATGTCGAATAAAAGTGTAGAAGTCTTTGGGTAAATTTGGTAGAATAGTTTGTAGGAAGGTTCGGCAGTGCCAGCAAGTGACTTATTATGAGAGATTACGATTAAATGTCTAACAAGAGCGAGCAGGGTAAGCCATTATGAAAAACATAATTTGGCTCTTCTGTCTGGTTTGCACAGCTTGTGTGCAGGCGCAGACTGTGTCGGAAGATGAAGTGCGGGCGTATGCAAACCTATGGTTGAAGAAGAATCCTCTGGTAATACGCTATCGGGATACAAAGGGTGTCCCCCTGGAAATACGAAGTATCGAACTGCTTGAGCTTGAAGAATCGCACCTCCCTTTTTACCTGGTCCATTTGGAACCGCAGGGATATATTGTCATACAAAGCGATCGCCGACTTAAACCAGTCTTATGTTTCAGCATCTCGGCGAACGCCAGCTTGGAAGGACGGCAGGATAACGCTTTCTATCAGCTTCTTCTCATCCAGGGCGAAAAGAATGCCGAGTGGATCTCCTCTTCACTTACAAGTACCTCGGCTCTCTCAGAATGGAATGTGCGACCCCAATTTCAATTGATGGGCACAACCTTTAGCAGCGATCTTGGTGAAGGCGATGTCATTGGTCCGTTACTGAGCACTTCGTGGGACCAGAGGAATCATTATAATGAATATTGTCCCTTGGATCCCAATGCGCCTGCTTACTATGATGGCCATGCTCCTGTTGGCTGTGTTGCAACTGCTTTTGCCCAAATAATGAAGTATCATGAATGGCCATACAGGGGAACTGGCTCGATAACCTACGAGGACACTAATGGTGACATCATCGGCACGCATACTGCAGTATTCTCAGATCCCTATGAATGGTGGCATATGCAGGATGAATATTTTGCATGGGGAGCTGAACCGGAAGAGGCGGTGAATGCGGTTTCAGAATTAATGTATGAACTGGGAGTTGCCGCGGGAATGGATTATGAAAGCGGAGCTTCTTCTTCAAGTTCAAGAAAACTTGGGTACGAGATTCAGAGGCATTTCTTCTACGAAGCCTTGACCTACACCGAATCCTCGAGTTTATCTCAGTTCGAGGACTCCGTGCTGAACGACTTATTTGAGCAGCGGCCGTGCGTAGCCAGTATACCTGACCATGCATTCGTCATCGACGGTTGCATGAAAGAGGAGGAAGATACCTATTTCCATGTCAATTATGGATGGTCTGGTCGAAATGATGGCTGGTTCTTGATGAAGGACGTCCAGGGCGAGGCAATCACGGAGGTTCTCACTGAAATTCGTCCGATGCTCATAGCCCTTCATTTAGACAGTGAATATACGACGAACGGCCTGGAATTGAGGTGGGTGCTTCCTAAGACACGGAGCGAGGAAGTAACGCGGGTAGATGTGCTTAAACGGAATACAGTTTCAGGCACATGGAAAGATGAGGCTGAACAGTTCGACACATTCGAAATCACGTCAACGAACGATTTCAAAGATTGGTCTTTGTCCTCTGTAGGATACACGGGGGACTGTTTTTACAAAACGCCAGGTGGTTATGGTAATCGGGAATATCACCTTACCTCCAACCGCTCCTTTCGGCCTAAACAGGAAAGCCGGTTGGTTTTCAAGGCCAAATATGTTCTGTGGAAAGATGGTTTTTCCGTGCTGGTCTCAAATGACAGCGGAAACAGTTTCTCCTCAGTGTGGTCCGTATCGGATGTCTCTCAGGAAGATTGGACGGAAATACAGATTCCGCTTGAAGCGTTTTCGCAGCAGGATATCCTGGTCCGGTTTGAGTATCTCCCTGGCAGCTATTATCAGAGTGGCGGAATATGGATCGATGAAATACAACTCGTTTCTGCAGAATGGCATCAGTGGAGTGTTATTCACCAGGTCAACGAATTAACAGCGTACCGCCCAGAGTTCATAACCAACTTCCAGGATGAAGCTGAAGATTTGAGCACATTCGAAGTTACCTCGACAAGCGGCTTTAGGGATTGGGCTTTGTCCTCTGAAGGATACACCGGAAACTGTTTCTACAAAGCGCCAGGCGGTTATGGTAATCGGGAATATCACCTTACCTCCACTCGCTCTTTTCGACCTACACAGGAAACCAGGCTGACTTTCAAGGCCA
>CAYGBH010000183.1:0-8033 GCA_964348055.1 uncultured Pirellulales bacterium | reverse complement strand
GTGGCATACGCATTTTACGACCGCAGCGATGTTATGACCATATCGTTCCACGAGAACCCCCGGATGCTGTTTCCCGGCACAGGTTTTGAGGACGAAATCGGCGCCGGGCGCGGAAAGGGCCACTGTGTGAATGTACCTCTTCCGGTCGGCACTTATGACCAGGCGTATATGAAGGCATTCGAAGCTATAGCTCTGCCGTTGATTACCACCTACAATCCTGACGTGATTGTTTTTGAATTAGGGGCTGATGGGCTTGCGGGCGACCCCCTTGCACATCTGTATCTGACTAATAACGTTTATGTCGAAATCATCAACCATCTGTTAAGTTTTAACAAGCCCATCCTTGTAACCGGCGGTGGGGGGTACAATGTCGACAACACAGTGAGAACGTGGGCTTTGGCCTGGAGTGTTCTTACTGGCGCCAACAGCGGCCGGGATACCAATCCTGCCGTCCGGCAGGGGGGTTTGCGAGACAGGGAACTTGTTGTGAGTAAGCTACAGCGTGAAACGGTAACCCCTGCAATAGAGGCTGTGATAGAAGCGGTTAAAGTCAAAGTTTTTTCTTTTCATGGCTGCTGAAAGCGGATTTAAGCATGGCCATCACAGGCTTATACCTGTTTTGTCTTGACCGAGCTTCGGCCGAGGATACAATATGGCAGGCTTGAAATCGGAATAGTAAGCATTTTCATGGGGTATTCTTATAGAAGTGAATATGGACTTAAGTACAGAGGGTTCTTTGAGCCTTGAGCTATTGGTTAAGATTCTGGCATCGATGCCGAACGCCGGCTTTGGCGACCTTATTCCCACTCTGCAGAAGATTCATAGAGAATGTGCACTTCAGAGGAGTTGAGAATATGAAGAAGTTCAATATGCAGACTTATCAAAATCTCATCAATGAATACAGCCCGGTTACTTCAGAGAACCTGTTTGTGTTGGTCGGCAAAATCCAGGATACATTCGGTCATGTACCGACAAAAGCGATTCATGACCTTGCCGCAAAGACCGGCGTGGCCGAGGCGCGAATTTACGGTGCCCTGACATCCTACAGAGACTTCAAGCTGCGAATGGAGGATAAAGATTAAGATGAAGGAGAGGAAAGTTTTAACACAGCGGGTAGGCAAGTACAAGCCGCTGGACTTTAAAGCTTACGAAGCTTCCGGCGGGCTGGAGGGTCTTAGGTGTGCGCTGATGATGAAACCCCAAGAGGTGGTCAAGCAAATCAAGTTCTCCGGGCTTACCGGTCGCGGTGGTGCGGCATTTCCGACGGGACTGAAGTGGGATTCGACTGCCCAGGAAAAAGAAACGCCTAAATACTTTATCTGTAACGCTGATGAAGGTGAGCTGGGGACGTTTAAGGACAAAGTTCTGCTGGACGGCGACCCCTGGGCGGTTCTTGAAGGCATCGTAATTGGTGCCTACACGATTGGAGCTCAACTGGCTTATATCTATGTAAAAGGTGAGTACGAAGATACGGTTGACCTGTGGGAAAAGCTGGCGGCCGAAGCACAGAAGGCAAAGCTTTTGGGAAAAGATGTTTTGGGTTCGAAGTTCTCCCTGCAGCTGCAGGTGGTCAAAGGCAGGGGACTGTACATAGCTGGGGAGGAGTTTGCGCTTATTTCTTCGCTTGAGACACGTCGGGCTGCGAGCCGGCTAAAACCTCCTTACCCAAGCCAAAGGGGCCTTTTTGGGAAACCTACGGTCGTAAACAATGTCGAAACGATTGCAAACGTCCCGGTGATTCTGGCGAAAGGAGCCGAAGAGTACCGTAAGCTCGGCACCAAAGACGACCCGGGGACGAGACTATTTTCGCTTTCAGGCGATGTCAAGAAAGCCGGGGTCTATGAGGTTGAGATGGGCTCAGGTACTCTGCGAGAGCTGATTGATAAATTCGGTAAAGGCACGACCGGCGGTCGGCCCATAAAGGCGGTTCAGCCAGGGGGCGGGACCAGCGCGTTTCTGACCGAAGATTCTCTCCACTGCCGCCTTACGACCGAAGCTATCCGCAAAGCGGGAAGCAGCATTGGAACAGCAGGTGTCATTGTCTACGAACAGGGTAAAAGTGCGATAGATATTGTAAAAGGATTGATGGACTTTTACGGTCTTGAATCCTGTGGACGCTGCGCACCGTGCCGAATTGGTGTTATGAGAATGAAAGAAATCGTGGAAAGGTTGTCCCACAGTAAAGGCACGGCAGAGGATTTGGAGCAATTGCGACAAATTGGTAAGGCGTGTGTGATTGCATCCACGTGTGGTATGGGTCAGGCATTTCCACTTCCGGTTTTGTCAGCGTTGGAACTTTTTCCGGGAGATTTCGAGGCGGCCATAGCCGGGGTGTCGGTCTGAGTATGGGATTGTAAGGCGATAGATGAATGAAAGAGGTTACTCTGACAATTGATGGTAAGAAAGTTAAGGTGCCCCAAGGGACAACAATTCTTGAGGCGGCTAAGGCGGTTGGGATTGACATTCCCCACTTATGTTACGACCCACGAGTTAGGCCGATCGGGTCCTGCCGACTATGTGTCGTTCAAGTCAAGGGACGGGCGGGCCTGACAATATCCTGCAATGCCGAAGCGGCCGACGGGATAGATGTTATAACCGAGAACGAGGAAATTGCAGCGATACGGAAAACGATTCTGGAGCTGATTTTATCGGAGCATCGTGTAGCGTGCACAAGCTGCGACAGAGATGGAGCGTGCAAGCTTCAGGACTATGCATACCGGTACCAGGCCGACGAGGGTCGATTTGGTTTGCCGGAGCGAAGGCCGGTGAAGCCGAATTACGCTGCGAGCAGCGAAGCGATACTCTACGAGCCGGACAAGTGTATTCTATGCGGCTTATGCCTCACGTATTGTGAAGAGGTGCAGAAGGCAGAGGCCCTGACATTCGCCGGTCGTATTGGGCAGATAGAGGTCAGCACGGCTTTTGGCATAGATCTTGACAAAAGCTCATGTGTCCTGTGTGGAGGATGCGTTGAAATTTGCCCCGCCGGAGCAATGTTGGACCGAGCTGCGGTGGGCAAAGGCCGTGAAAAGGATTTGACCGCAACACGGACGACGTGCGCCTATTGTGGAGTGGGCTGTCAGTTGGACCTTCTTACCAACCCGAAAACCAGCCGGGTTGTAAGGGTGACAAGCGAGGTCGGTTGTATTCCCAACGATGGTAACTTGTGCGTCAAGGGAAGATTCGCTATGGATTTCATTGCCAGTGACGAAAGGCTGACAGAGCCGCTTATCAAGAGAAACGGCAAATTTGAGAAAGCGACGTGGGATAAGGCAATCGAGTTTATTGCTGACCGGCTCAAGCGGACGCATTCGCAGTTCGGTGCCGATAGTATCGCCGGGCTTTCATCGGCCAAATGCACGAATGAAGACAACTATGTGTTCCAGAAATTCATCCGAGCCTGCATCGGGACCAATAACGTGGACCATTGCGCACGGCTGTGTCACGCATCGACCGTTGCCGGGCTTGCGCGAGCGTTCGGCAGTGGTGCTATGACCAATTCAATAGATGAGCTCAAAAACGCAAAGTGCATATTTGTAATCGGCTCAAACACGACCGAGGCCCATCCGGTGATTGGTCTTGTTATAAAAGAAGCGGTGATGAAAAATGGAGCTGATTTAGTAGTGGCCGACCCCCGTGTGATAGACCTGACCCGATTTGCCAGGCTGTATATCGCCCAAAAGCCCGGCACGGACGTAGCGCTTATTAATGCGATGATGAACGTCATTATAAATGAAGAATTGTATGACAAGGCCTTTATCAAAGAGCGGACCGAGGATTTTGAAAAGCTTGAAGCTATACTTAAAGACTTTACTCCCGAAAAAGCAGAAGGCATTACGACAGTTCCTGCGGATAAAATTCGCACAGCAGCGAGACTTTACGCCAATGCTGAAACTGCCAGTATTGTTTATAGTATGGGCATTACTCAGCATACTACAGGTACAGATAACGTGCTGTCGCTGGCCAATCTTGCGATGCTCACGGGCAATGTGGGCGCCGAATCGACGGGGGTCAACCCCCTGCGTGGACATAACAACGTGCAGGGTGCATGTGATCTTGGAGCGCTGCCCAACGTCTACCCCGGGTATCAATCGGTTGAAGATTCAAAGATACAGGCCAAATTCGAGTCGGCGTGGGGGGCAAAACTTTCCGGTAAAAAGGGACTTACGGTCGTCGAGATAATGCACGCTATAGAAGAGGGAAAAATCAGAGCATTGTACATAATGGGAGAAAATCCTGCCCTTTCGGACCCGAACCTGAACCGAACCAGAAAATCCCTTGAGCAGGTGGATTTTCTGGTCGTACAGGATATTTTCCTTTCGGAGACGGCTGAGTACGCCGATGTAGTTTTGCCCTCGGTCTGCTTTGCGGAAAAAGACGGTACATTCACGAATACCGAACGCCGGATTCAGCGGGTTCGAAAGGCCGTCTCGCCGCCGGGACAGGCCCGAAGTGACTGGAAAATCATCTGTGAGGTCGCGACGAAGATGGGCTATCCGATGGCATACGGGTGCGCCGATGAGATAATGGATGAAATTGCGTCGGTGGCCCCGATATATGGTGGTATTTCGTTCGAGAGGATAGATTCGGTTGGGCTGCAGTGGCCCTGCCCGGACAAGGAGCATCCCGGCACCAGGTTCCTGCACGAGGGAACGTTCAAGAGGGGCAAAGGTAAATTCCATGCGGTCGAATTTATTTCGGCTGATGAGCTTCCCGACGAGGACTATCCGTTTGTACTGACGACCGGCAGGCAGCTATATCAATTCCATACCGGCACGATGACAAGAAAGTCACCGGCGATTAATCAGGTTTCGCCGACGGGGTATGTAGAGATACATCCCGATGATGCCCGGCGGCTTGAAATCAGCAGCGGCCAGAATGTTGAGGTAATCACCCGGCGCGGAAGGGTAACCACACCGGCAAGGATTACCAGCAAGATTGAAAAAGGCTGGCTGTTTATGCCGTTTCATTTCCGGGAAGGCCCTGCTAATATGCTGACCAATGATGCATTAGACCCCACGGCCAAGATTCCGGAATTCAAGGTTTGTGCAGCAACCGTCAATAAAACCAAGCAGCCAAAGTAGCCGGTGACTTAACTACGTTATTGGATAGTTTTGACCATTATAATTTGGCCATTTCCAAAAATGTGGATATATGCCGCTCCCACCCCAAAGCCATAATGTGAACTCCCTGACACAAATCCTTTAGTTCGGTAATCAGACGGGCGGAGATTTCCAGGCTTTTTTTGACTCTTTGTTCTTTCGGGGCGCCGGCCAGTTCGTTAATAAGCTCATCGGGAACGTGGACTCCTGAGACATTTGCATTCATAAACTTAGCCATGCCGGGCGATTTCAAAAATATAATTCCGGCCATAACCGGCGTTTTGAGATGCTTTACTTTTTTCATAAAGCGAGCGAACTTATCCACTTCATAAACTGCCTGGGTCTGGAAGAACTCTGCCCCGGCGGCAATTTTTTTCTCCATTTTCATAATCTGTGGTTCCAGCGGCTCGGCGCCTGGATTGACCACTGCCCCCAAGCAAAATTGCGGCGGTCGACCTTCCAAATCGTTTCCCGCCATATCTTTGCCGCCCATCAGGGCCTTGACTGCCGAGAGTAGCTGTACCGAATCCAAATCGAATACGGGCATCGCCTCAGGGTGGTCGCCCAGCATCGGATGGTCTCCGGTGAGGCACAGTAAATTCTCAATACCTAATACTGCGGCGCTTAAGGCATCCGACTGCAAACCCAGGCGATTACGGTCCCGGCAGGTAAGCTGCATAATGGGTTCGAGGTCTTTGTCCTTCAAAAGGCGGCAGGTCGCCAGTGAGCCGACCCTCATTACAGAGCTTTGTAAATCAGTAACATTAAAAGCATCAACTTTGTCGCGCAGCGGCTCCAGCTCGCTCATCATCTGTTCCATCTCTATGCCCTTGGGCGGCCCGGCTTCACAGGTGATTACAAACTTGCCCTGTTTGAAACGCTCAGTAAGTTTCATGTCTTAAACGCCTCCCGTAATTGTATAAGGGACGAAAGATGAGTGACGAACGTCCGTCATCCGTCGTCCATCCTTACCTTAGACCTCTATGTCATAAAAAGATGTCTTTCGCAGCTCGGCTGACGGTAGCATCTTGCTGTGGTCGCGCGGCGTGCGGATTTTCTTGAAGTTTTCCAATCGCCCGACCTTCTCCAGCCGTTCATAAATCAACTGCCAGCCGCAATCTTTCTCAGAGTCAACTTCACATTTTCCATCCTGAGCCCCGCCGCAGGGACCATTAAGCAGACTTTTCGCACAGAAAGTAATTGGACAGATGCCCCCGGTATAATCCAACGCGCAGTCGCCGCACGCTTGACAGCGCTCGTCCGACGGCCAAAGCCCCTGCAAACCGCCCAGTGATACCGTGTTCGCTGCGGGGTGTACAACCTTATCGACAATGTTCGCGACCGCCTGAACGCCGAGACCACAACTCAGCACCAGGATGGAATCGCTTTGTTTGACCTTGTCGGTCTGCCTGGCGAGCCTCGTTGCCACCAGCAGTTTGTTGCATAGAAAATCCACCAGGGCTGTGCCTGTTACATTCTTGCCTGCTTTTTCCAACTCAGCTGTTATTGTCGAAAGTGCTTTTTCTCCGCCGGTCTCGCATACCTCGGCGCAACCGTTGCAGACCAGCAGGAAGATATTCTTTTCGGCGCCAAGCGAGGCCAGCACTTCGGCTATCGGCTTATTTTCTGTGAATAGCATCTTTAATTTCCTTTAGCACTATATTGATAATTTCAGGAACTTTCTTTAAACGACTCTAAATACGCCAAGAACATTTGCCCTGGCGTCGAGCAGATGAACCGAGCAGGCAAGGCAAGGGTCAAATGCGCGCACAATTCGGACCAGTTCAAAAGGATTTTCCTTGTCCTTGACTTTAGTACCTATTATCGCCTGCTCCACCGCTCCGGGCTGGTCTTTATCATCTTTTGGTGAAGCGTTCCAGGCCGTGGGTGCAATTACCTGGTACCGCTGGATTTTCTTGTCCTTGATAGTCATCCAGTGTCCCACTGCGCCTCGTGGTGCCTCGGCTAAACCTGCGCCTTCACCGGTGTCGGGGATATGGCTCTCGACGATGGCCGGCTCATCGGGCTTTAGGCTTGTTAGCCAGTCAACCATGGCATCGGCGACGAGCTTGGCCTCCACGGCTCTGGCGGCGTGTCGGCCGAGAACGGAATACAAGGCATCAACGCCGGCATTGAATTGGCCAAGGACCGAATCGACCAGCTCTTTTGTTGTCGCGTCGCCCTGCACATAATTATTTACCATTCGCGGCAAAGGCCCAACTTCGCAAACTTCACGTTTATACCGCGGAGACTTCAGAAATGAATAGGCATCCTTCTTTTTGAGAGCAGGTTCTGTCTGGCCTTGAGCTGGGTTCTTGCCGGAGCCGGAATCGGCATACCAGGAGTGCTTAAGGTCCTCAGTGATATTTTCCTTGGTGAACGGCACAAGCTGCAAATCCGGGGAGACGACCCCGGCCTTAAATAACAGGCCTGTCGGCACGTCAAAGCCGCCATAAGAAAGAAGCCTTTTACAGCCGGCACCGATGCCGAAGTAATCATCATAGATTTTGGCCACAGCCAACACATCCGGAATGTAGGTATTGGCGATAAAGTCACGTACCTCATTGAGCCGCCAGAGGAAATTGGTTATCTTATCTTCGGTGGGTTTTTCGGTAACTCCGCCGGGTACAATACCGACATTATGCGGCATCTTTCCGCCGAAGATTGCAAGCATCTCCTGACACTTGCGTCTGATATCCAGCGCCCTAACGTAATGGTTCACCAATTCGGCATTTGCCTGGCCGCTTACGCGATAATCGCCTTCATAACGCGGCACAAAAGGTGCCAAATCACCGACCACACTAACTGCATCCACATAATCCAGCGCCGCCAGATGATAAAAGTGAAGAATATGCGACTGCAAAAAATTGGAACCGAAAATCAGGGCGCGGAGCAGCTTGCCGTTATCCGGAATTTCATTGTTTAAGCCGA
>CAYGBH010000182.1:2299-8045 GCA_964348055.1 uncultured Pirellulales bacterium | reverse complement strand
CTGCTATCACTCAACCCGGCCGTATAATGGGTACGCCCGCTTATATGAGCCCGGAACAGGCTTGCGGCAAGCTGACCGATAAGCGCAGCGATATCTGGTCATTTGGATGTCTTATGTACGAGATGCTGACCGGTCACTCTCCATTTGAGGGCGAGACTACCACAGAAATACTGGCACGCATTATCGAACGTGAACCGGATTGGCAGGCACTGCCACAGGAAACTCCTGCAAACATCGGTGTCCTTCTCCGCCGATGCCTGGAGAAGGACCCGCGCCGACGGCTTCAGCACATCGGAGATGCAGTAATCGAAATCAACGAAACGCTGAACATACCTGTAACCGCACCGCCGGTGACCACGCCTTCGTCAACTTCGCTCAAGCCACAGATCGGAGCCAGACACAAGCTGCGAACGGCAGCGATGATTGTGGTTGCAGCTTCCGTGATCGTCCTGTCCATCATTGCGGTGCAAGTTATCTCGAAAAAAGACGTTCAACCTTCCTTAAAGGAAATACGACTGGCAGTCCTGCCGTTTGAGAACCTGGGGCCTGCCGAGGACGAGTATTTCGCCGATGGCATCACCGAAGAAATCATGTCGAGGCTCTCTGCAATTCATACATTAGGTGTGATCTCGCGAACCAGCGCCATTCAATATAAAAACAGCAATAAGACCATCCATCAGATCGGCCAGGAGTTGGGTGTCGAGTATGTGCTTGAGGGCACGGTCCGCTGGGAGCGACCGTCGGAGGATCCAAGTCGAGTGCGTGTCACACCCCAGCTCATTAGAGTTCGTGACAATACACACCTCTGGTCTGACCGTTATGACGCTGTTCTGGCCGACATCTTCCAGGTTCAATCCGACATCGCTGAGCGGGTGGCACAGGCATTGGACATTGCCCTGCTCGAACCGGAACGCCGCGCTCTTGCGTCCAGGCCAACAGAAAATATGGAGGCCTATGACTATTACCTGCGCGGCTACGATTATTCTCACCGAAGTCATTTCGAAAGTGACAAAAGGGTAGCCGTTAGCATGTTTGAGAAGGCGGTCGAACTGGATCCCACGTTTGCTCTGGCCTACGCCTGGCTCTCACACGTTCATCGCTTGATGTATTGGTTCTATTATGACCGCAGCAATGCACGACTTGCTATGACAAAGGAAGCGGCGGACAAAGCGTTAGAACTTAATCCTGAACTGGTTGAGGCGCGTAGGGCTTTAGGAATGTATTTCTATCATGGTCATCTGGATTATGACTGCGCCTTGGAGCAGCTCGCCATCGCCCGTAAAAGCCAGCCCAATAACAGTTTTATCCTCTCCGGTGTCGCTTTTGTTCAAAGGCGGCAGGGGAAATTCGAGCAGGCACTGGCAAATATCAAGAGAAGTTATGAGCTTGATCCGCTCGACCACTTCATAGCCCGGGAGGTCGGGACAACTCTTATGTACCTGCGAAAGTACCCGGAGGCTGAGCGTTATTATGACCAGGCGATATCGCTAGCCCCCGATTTATCCTTTGCCTATTACTGTAAAGCCTGGCTGTACCTGTGCTCGGAAGGCAGCACTGAGAAGGCGCGGGCAGTCCTGGCCGAGGCGCTGCAGAGCATCAAGTCAGCAGAAAATCCCTCCCTTGTTAAGTTGCTGGTCAATATCGATGTGTTCGATGGGAACTATCAAGAGGCTTTGGACCGGCTCTCTTTGGAATCACAAGATATTGATAATCAGGAGTATATTGATGATCGGGAGTACTTTATCCCCAATGCTCTGCTATACGCACGAATCTACGGGTACATGAACAAAAAGGAGTTGGAACAGGCCAATTATGAGTCTGCTCGAAGCATTCTCGAGTCCAAAATCGACGAACAGCCGGAGCATGCGCGGTTCCACAGTGCGCTGGGCGTCGCCTATGCTGGTCTGGGCCGCAAGGAAGACGCGGTCCGGGAGGGCAAGTTGGCAGTGGAGATGCTTCCTGTAAGCAAGGAGGCAATGAGAGGTCCCTATCGGGTCGAGGATTTGGCCCACATCTACGTGATGGTTGGCGAATATGATGCGGCCATCGACCAGCTTGAGTTTCTGCTATCCATACCCGGACCACTATCGATTCCTTTACTTCGACTTGACCCTGCCTGGGACCCCTTGCGCAACCACCCCCGTTTCAAAAAGCTCACAGATGCAGGCAAGTAGTCTAGCAGGCCGAAGAGTGGCGAGCAAAACTGCCGCAAAAGGAAGCAGTAGGAGAGTGACACAACACTCCCAAAACACCCCCATTTTCGCGCGAAAATTCATACAACCAGCCTACAACCCAAAAGCCCGTTATCTCGAAATTTGAAAAAATCTTGCTTCCATAAACTCTATAAAAATAATACCTTATAAAAATAATAAAAATTATTTATTCAATGTACGTTTCGATTTCATTCCCTACCGCATCATGTGCATATACTTGAGATCGTTGGCGACAACTACCGGCTGAAGTCTAGCTCTATAATAGAAAGAAGAAGTAAGGATAAATGTCATGGGACGTCCCACACTTAACGGTGAGCAAGAACTTATTGACAGAGTCACAGTAGATGCTATTATTTATAACACAGACGGCCCCCATTTGGTTGCTTTTCCTGGTCCCCTTTTAAGCGCTAATCACCAATAACCGGACGGCTGGTCAGTCAACTGCGAAAATGGTCGCGTGCACAATAATGCCTCGCATTAATAGCTTGCTAGGCTTTATTAGTTTGATTGTGAGTCGTCTTCGGATTTATTTGCTTCGGCCGTAAGGCTCTTGAAGAGCGCTCTCACATTGAAGAAACCGCCGATCGAAACCACTACCGCAAGAACAAAGAATATAATAATGGCGGCAAAAAAATATATTGTCCAAAAGTTTATCCAAAAATTCATATACCCTTACCCCTTATTAGGTTGGGAATTGCAAATAGTACCATTATGCGGAAAAACCAAGGAACCGACTATCATTAGTACGACCGCCAGTGCTATAACCGTTAATCCTACATTCTCACTGGACACATCGATACCCAGGAGTGCCTGAAGCGGCTTCAGTCCCAAGATAGAGAAAAAACCACATATCAAGGCCAAATAGGCACCTGCCTTACTGGCACGCTTCCAGTATAGACCAATAACCAATAACGCTATGGCCCCGGTAAAATATATGGCCCCGGAAATCGCCATATAATCCCATAAATCCTGTCCTAGGGGATACCACAATCCCCAGACCAAAATAAATATACCAATAGCTATGATAAAAAACCTCGTTAATAATAAACGGGCTTTAGATGATAAGCCTTTAGTGAAAAAAGGAGCTACAACGTCCTGCGTCAGAACCGCACTCCAACACAGCAAGTAACTATCATGAGTCGACATGAAGGCCGCGAGCATACCAGCGCAAACAATACCGAGAAATCCTGCCGGAATAATTCTAGCCCAGAAAATAGGAGTAGCCAATAGACTAACCTGGGATTCTACTACACTACCGGCCGGTAGAAAAGATTCCCTTAGCGAGGGTGTTTGAGCGATGAAAACCAAGGCACAAATTCCGAAAAAATAAGGCAACAAAAAATGAATCAGAAAACCGATGGAACCTAAAGTATAGATTTTTCTAACTACACGAGTATTCTCTGCGGAGCAAGCACGTATAACCGCTGTCTGCCAAACCGCACAGCCAACCAAACCCAAAAAGAACATCCATACTACGTAGGAAACACCGAAACCTTCGCTATGCAGGGGATTGAAGCCGGCTTCGCCCTGTAGTTCTGATACCGTCTCAATAATATTATTCCATCCGAGATACTTTATTGAAAACAGTGTTACCGCCAAAAGACTAAATGACAACACCACAAACTGAATATAGTCCAGCACCACCACCGAAACCATCCCCCCCAGGGTGGTATAAAGTAATACCATCGCAAGAAGCACCGTCATGATAAGCTTAAGTTCGGTATCAGAGGTCATACCGGTAACACCCATCACAAAGAGTGAGCCGGCCTTGAGAAACATCCCCATATTAAGGATACCGGAAAAGGCCAAAATAATTCCCCCCAAGATACGCACGCCCCGACCAAAGCGCTTCTCATAAAATTCCGGGATCGTCATTACGTTCATACGACGCAACGGTACCACAATAAAACCGGTTAAACCCACTGCCAAAGTAACAATCCCAGACGCTAATGATATATGGAAGGCTGCAAAACCTCCGGTGAATCCCTTCTGCGCCGAATACATAACCGTCACCAACCCTAATTCTGTTCCGATCATGGTAGCAATTGCCAAGAAGGTTTTCAGACCTCGACCAGCCACAATAAACTGAGTTACATTCTTGATATAACGCTCTATATATACACCGATGCCCACCACGCTCACTAAATAACCAACGACAATACACCAGTCTATCGTGCTAAAATTGGTTATTATTTCGAGTCCGCTTATATCCATATTTTCTCTTCTGCATTACAGACTTCAATTTTGCACAACTACAGTTAAGGATAAAACGGCTTACTCTACTACCGAGAGTCACCAAAACCACGCCAGCTACAGGCAAAATCGGGATAGGTTACCAACAAGCGCGGCTTTTCATTAGCCTGAGCAATTACCCAATTCTTGTCGTCAAATCTCACAGCGTTCCATCCCGGGGGATTACTATCTGATACCTTCCACGATGAATCAGAAATGAGCAAAACTTTATTATCTTGTTTATCTACTATTTCACCATAAAGATGAAAGCCCCCACAGCGCACCGGCCCCGAGGGATCAAGATTAGAATTATCCGTACCGTAATTATGTGCCTCTACGGCAATAATATTCTCACCCTTCTTAAGATAATCGGCAATGTCATATGCCTTCAATAAATTCGGATTAACCGGCGCAGAGAGGTTGTTTCTCACAAACTGCTCTCCCAAAAATTTACCATTAACATATAACTTGACATAGGTATCACCGTACAATTGAACATGCGCGCGCTTTAAGGCGGTTGGCCTGGTAAAAGTCTTTCTAAAATACGCATGCTGAACTTGAGCCTGCTGCACAAATCCATCCGGATGATAAATCCACTGTGCCGGTGTTACCGGATTATAAGCATACAGACCTCTTTTGACGCGCTGCTTAACATTTTGCCACACCTTAATAAGTCTTTCATAGTCATTGATATTGTGGTGCAAATTAGCAGATAGATTAGTACGCAACCACAATGACTCAAACATATCGCGCAGAATTGCCAGGTCTGTGGATATTTTTTGTATCTTTTCGATGAATTGGGCCTTAGCCTGCTGAACCTCCTCCGGTAAACACTCCTTTGTCGTAAATCCATTCAATTGTTTGACCAGTTGCTGACTCTCTACATAGTTCTGATAGCTTAATGCACAATAACGTAAATAATCTAAATCTGTCTTACGGTACTTGATAATGGGCCTGACCTGTTCAATCAACTCCAAGGCCGCCTGGGCATTGTGATATATCCGATACAATTCTTGAGCCGTGGGTTTATGGTCTTTCTTGCGGGGCAAGAAAGGATGGCGAAAATAGTCGGGAAGCGATTTATGCCATAGAACAGGCCACTTCTCCAGCAATTCATAAATCGCTATAAAATAGGCACTCGTACCCGGTCCGTTCCATAAGGTAAAGAACCGCCTATTAAAATCGCTAATATCATGCGTTTGGGGTGACCAAGCTACTTCCCCTTGATAAGCGTAACCACAATATAGCAACTCCCGTAAGTTCTTTGAGCCATAGTCACCCCAAGTACTTGTTATGGAACC
>CAYGBH010000182.1:0-2199 GCA_964348055.1 uncultured Pirellulales bacterium | reverse complement strand
TTCAAGACAATGTCGGAATACATCATCATCTTCTTATCATGTCTTTTCAGCATATCGTTGAGCCGACGATAATGCTCAGCATGCACTACTGCCTTGCCTTTCTGCTTGACCAATTCTTCTGTTTTACCGTATCCTAAATCCCATGACTCATCCAGTCCGGCATGAAAATACTTAGAGTCAAAAGCAGCAGTTAACTCCTGTGTACAATTCTCAAAAAATTCATAAGAATCCTCGCTTATGGCAAAAGAATGGGCCCCGGGGTACTCAGCCAAGGGACGAATTTCATCCAGCATCAACAGAGCTCCTTGGTTGGCAAGCATCTCGAATATCGGAATGATTTCTACATTGTAAGGTTTGGCACAGGCTTCCAATTCATCAACTTGCTCTCTGGTAAGTGCCCCGCGTCCAATACCTATAGTAGGATATGCCTTAAAGCGAAAAGTATCTTCGAGGTAGATCATAAAGGTATTCATCTTGAACTCTGCCAGGAAACGAATAATGTCCTTAAAATTTTCCATCGTGGAAACCTGGCCGTAGCTAATCTCATCTTGAATACCACGCATGGCAAAAAAAGGCCAGTCGTGAATCTTGACTCCGGGCAAAGGCGTACTACCACAGCTAAAAATAATTTGCTTAAGAGTTATAGCTCCATAAAGAATCCCCGCTGAACTGTGCGCCCCAATTACAACTCCATGTTTACCGATACCCAGGACATATCCTTCCCGGAGCATATCCTCCGTGAGCGACAGGCCATAAATATCCATCCGTGAAGCTACCTTGGGATTCTCCTCAGGATTACCTATTACGATACTATTAGGCTTATCTCCCGCTGCCACATCGTATGTTAGGGCCAAATTCAAATTTAGCCTGTTACGCAAGGCATCCTGGAATTCCGCTACCGCAAATCGCTCATGCCTTCCTGTCTCAGCACCCAGTACGAGGAGTGTGGATTCATCAAGCCAAAAGGATTCATTAGTTCGCACCACAGCTTGAGGCTTAGGTATAACACCGAGGTCTTGAGATAAAGCTGGGAGTGCCGACAGCCACAGCAATTCCAACATCACACCTATTTTGATAATTATCTGCTTGAGTTTTATTCTGTCCTTCATATTTCTCTCCACTTAGTGATTACAGTCATTCTACAACTGTCACAGCAAGATATCATTCTATCTTGGTATCCCTATAACACAACAAAAAGATCTTTTCAGCGAACAATCTATGGGGAACATCAGCTTATTATCCCGCAAATATCCAATCATAAAGTACTGGCTCCGAATTCCAGGAGTAGGGCTCATTCGCGCTGCGATTATCACTACGATTGACCATGATATAAGCAGATTCAAGATGTCCATTATGATTGTATCGTGAAGCCGAAAAGCTGTTCAGGTAAGCTACTAACATTGGCTGGTATGTCATAGAGAGGATTCCTCGAAGAAATTTGTGGCAACATAGATTTTAGTATTTGACTTTGAACTCTTGATAGGTGGCCTATTCCTGGAATTCATAGCGAGACAGGGCGAAACCGTGGAAGTCAATTCAACAGGTGAATTATAGCATTTGACAGTGTAAAATGGGAATCAGGAGATCGGGATTGTAAATGCTTGCTTTCTAAGAGGATAGAAGGTTGCAAGTAGTGGCATCATCGACACTTGACAAGCACACTGCTCCAAATGCATTTCAAAATCTGACAGTCCCTTGGTGGCATAATCGCTCCTGTCGATGGAAATCAAATTTCCTATCAGTTTACTATCAGTTTCAGCTCCGGTTTTATGTCACCGCTGTAGCGGGGTCCGATTTGCGCGACAACCTTGGCAGAAAAAAAGCTTGCTATCATGCCGCTTTCACTGACCGTACGGCCACTAGTGATTCCGTACAACAGCCCAGCCGCGTACGCGTCACCAGCGCCGGTAGTATCCACAGCGGATACGATGTACGGCGCAATCTTCGTAACCTCGCCGTTAAAGCTCACCATGGATCCACGCCCTCCGTCGGTCACGGCAACATTTTCACACCAGCTGGAAAGCACGTGTAAAGCCGCCTCATCGTTATCTGAACGGCTGAGCGCCCGCGCCTCCTGGGCATTGGCAAAAAGCAGGTCAACGTCATTTTGGATGAGCTGTAAGAACAGGTCACGGTGCCGGTCGATACAGAATACATCTGATGCGGTCAGGGCTATTCTTACACCATTTTTTCTGGCAA
>CAYGBH010000181.1:0-8045 GCA_964348055.1 uncultured Pirellulales bacterium | reverse complement strand
CCCGGCAAAAAAGGCCAGGAAAGAAATATAAAACTCGAATTAACACTCATCGCCGACGTCGGCCTGGTCGGCATGCCGAATGCCGGCAAAAGCACACTCATCTCCCGCTGTTCAGCCGCAAGGCCGAAAATCGCCGATTATCCATTCACAACGACCGAGCCGGTGCTCGGCATCGTCGAATTAAGCGACTTCCGTCGGTTCGTTATGGCTGATATCCCCGGCCTGATCGAAGGTGCCCATAATGGAGCAGGCCTCGGATTTGAATTCCTAAAACATATAGAAAGAACTCGAATAATTGTCCACATTCTTGATATAATGCCAACAGTTGGCTCAGAGCCGGCGGCAAATTACCAGACAATCCGCAACGAACTGGAGCAATACAGCAAGGCCTTAGCTGAAAAAGAGGAAATCATCGTTGCCAACAAGATAGACCTCGACCCTGATGGGAAAATAGTAAAAGACCTGAGAAAAAAGCTGAACAAAAATGTTTACTCCGTCTCAGCAGTTACGGGCGCCGGAATCAAAGAACTGAGCGAATTATTGTGGCAAAAGGTCAAAGAGCTTAAAGAATAAGGCCATTCAATAAAGACACAAAAAAGGCCGGGCCATAGCGGCCCGGCCTCGCGAAAATCACTTCTTCTCTATCCGCCGCTGAACATGAGGCAAGTTACTTTTGCTCCTTTAGCCAGGGAATCTCAGGTAAATTGTCCGGTTCCACATCACGTATGCTCAGGTCGCCATAGACTACTCGATAGGTTTTTGAGCCCGGCGGTTTCCACCAGCACACAGGTGTGTTCGCATCACCGAGTTTGACATCTTCACCTACGTACTGATAGTCACTGCCTTCGGGCAAACGCTCTATAAATTCACAGCCAAAGTTACTCTTGTTGCCTTCCTCGTCCGACCAGCCCTCGAACTTCTCCACCTCTGCTTTACATTTCTTTCTTACTTCTTCGGTCAAAGGCCTTCCACCCATGTACCGGGTACAGAACTTCCCGTCAAGATACTTTGGATAAACGGCCAATCCTTCAATCAGGTGCTTTTCGGTCAGTTCGAATGGGGTTTGTGTTCGCCCTGCTTTAAGGTCCACAAGAGAGTAATCCGCCGGGGGCACAAAGAGTTGGTCATCCAGTTCCACGTCAAACACAATGTCACTCCTCAATACCTTCTTTCTGTCCCCCTTTTCGTCTGATATTTCCTCGATTTGTATCGGAAGAGCAGTGTCCAGGTCCGCCCAGACGGTGATTTTCTTGTTCTCCCTGGAAATTTCAAAGCAAATAGTCTCACGACCGTTCAACTTAACCCGGCCGAGATTCTTCTCAGTACCATCTCGAAAATCTCTTTTTAATCCCTCATACGCATGGATTTCATCACCCGGAGAACCTTCGTCATCGTTGATTACCGCCATTTTTGTATTTGGAAACAAAATCATACGCTTGTTGGTCCTTGCGTTACGTATAGTCACCTTGTATTTATAGGGACTCTCTATCACATCCGATCGACAGAGGTATGGCTCCTTAATTCTGGTTTTGAACACCTCTTTGACGTCACCTTTTTCAATCTCGAGAATGTACGTAACGGTTCGCGCTGCCTCGATGTTTTCGAGCACATCCGCCCAGGACACACTCGCAACGCCGACTGGCCCCACAAATAGATAAAGGCCCACAAACACACCGGTAATTATAACCGCCGCAGCGGATAACTTTGTTATTCTGCTTTTCATAATCATTCTCCATATATTTGGCTCAGCCGAAGCCGATTTTAGCTTTTCAGATTTGTCGAAGGCTGTTAAAGCGTCATTGATAATCCGGTCATCGACATTCGAGTTGACCGTAAGGTCTGATTTAGCGAACAATCTCTTTATCTTTTCTGCCGAGCTCATTTTTATATCTCACTATCCAAGAGCGACCGCAATTTGCGAATTCCATACCTGTATCGACCTTTAACTGTATTTACAGAGATGCCCAAGGATTTGGCAATAGCCCTGAATCGCATTTGGCCGTGTATATGCAGCACAATCACTTCTCTTTGCTCATACGGCAGCCTGACCAACGCTGAACTTAGCAGCCTTAACTCTTCGTTGCAGACAATAAGTCGACTTGGTTCGCTCAAATCCAAAGGTGCTGAACAAGCCTGCTCCATACTGAGAGCCTGCCTTTGCTTTGTCCGCATCATATCACGCACCCGGTTGGCAACGCATGTAGCCAAGTAACCTTTAAGACTTCCGGTGAGCTTAAAGTTCGCAAAATTCTGTGCAAAACCAACGAAAACATCATGAACAGCATCTTCTGCAACGTTCACATCATGCGAAAGAGCAATAGCTAAAATCAGCAGACTATCTCTGTACTTTTCATAGATGCGGCGCAGAACCTCCCTGCTTCCTTGTTTACGCCTCATCACAAACAACCTATCTGCCATTGAGACAACCTCATAGATGAGCGATGAACGTTCACCACTCATACAACGATTGAAGCGGCTGTTTGGGTATAAAGAAAATTAGAGTTGACACAATTTTAGCGCGTTTTCGGCCAAAAAGACACGAAAAAGGCCGAGCCAAAGTAAGCCCGGCCTGTTCGTCCATATTATTGTATCTGTTCTTGCTACTGCGCCTTTTCAAGTTCAGCCAACTCCGCAGCGGAAATATTTTCGATGGTCAAGTCCCCAAAAATCACCCTGTACTGGTCATCTGAAGTCTTCCACCGCATCAGCACCTTCTGACCGTCTTCAGCCGTAACCGTATCGCCGTAGTATGCAGGGTCCTTGTTCTCCTCAACTAATTGAACGTAGAAAAGATAAGGTGCCTGAAAGACCATTAGCTTATCCACCATCTTCTGCGTATCTTTTTGGCCTGGCCCTCTATTTGGGTCAATATCCATGCTTTTTAACGCCTTGCCCGCCTCCTTCATTATGGCCATCATGGTCATACTGCTTGGGTATCTGCCGTCAGTAATTTCAGCAAAGGCACGCAGCCCTTGAACTGCCTTTCCCTCATCTTTCAAGCCGGGCATTTCTACCTCTGCTATCAAGCTGTAGTCAGGGGGAATATTGGGCTCAAAGAGGCCGGCATCAAGCTCCACACCCCATTGGAACTGGTCCATGACCATCTTCTGCTGCATTTGTTCGCCATGACTAACTTCCATCTCCATCCGGACGGGCAGATCCGTCTTGACATCAACCCAGAGACGTCCCACAAAACTTTCAAACATACCTCCCCACGCCCTTGGGTCATCAACCTCAATCCCCTCTACTTCTATACCATCGATCGTATCACGGCCTAATTTAGTGTATTCGACCGACAGCAATCGCCTGACCATGTCCCTGGGGTCTTGTCCCTGTTGCCGCATCTTAGTGGTCAGTTCCTGCGTTAATAACATGCGCATATATTTTTTCTGTGGGGGCATAACCAAAATCATCACCTTTTCTGCTGGAAGCATATACATGATCGTTGCTACGTTTACGTCCCTGTATGTTTCTATACGGGTCCCATACTCAGATGAACCATACGTTACCATTTTTGATTCAAAGGCTTTTTCTTTCGGCAGGTTCGGCAGCCCTGTCGCGCTTGTCCATCCGCGAAACATAAAGGTCTGAGTCTGTTCAACATTGTCGACCACCTCGCCCCAGGCCACACCTTCGACCGAACTGCCAAACTTATAGATACCTACAACCACCGCAATAATTATCACCGCTGCAGCAGCTAATTGTGTTATTCTACTTTTCATAATAGTGCCTCCAATAAGTAGTCTTATGGGCTCAACCCAGCTTATCTGTTTGTGCTGTTTGGAACGATCCGCGAGCGAAGCCATTAGCGTTTCACGAAGATGGTCGTGATTTTGGTTAAACGCTTCATACATTTTTTTTAAATCGTTATCTAATGGCGTTTTCATCGGATATCCTCCTGTTCTCCGAGCATTAACTGTTCCAAACGCTTTCGGGTCCGGTCAAGGACGCGGTAGAACCCTGACCTTGACAGGCCCATTATCCTGCGAGCTGCCTCAGCCGACTTGCCCTGCAGATAGAACGTATGTAAAGCTAACCGTTCCTTGTCTGAAAGTGCCGTAATCACTTCTCGAAGCTGTTCTATCCGGTCATCATTCGATGGATGAGAAATAACTGACTCGGCCTCACTAAGTCCAACATGCTTCTCTCGGCTTTGTGACCTCTGTCGCTGCCACTCCCGGCAGCGCAGCCGGGCAATCCCAACAAGCCATTTTCCGAAACGCTCCGGATCGCGCAATCGGTCTAATTTCTCATACGCCCGCATAAATACATCCTGTGCAAGGTCCTGAGCATCAGCGAGATTGCCGGTAGTATCGTAACAGACAGCCCGAACCAATGGCGCATAGCGGTCATACAGTTTCTCGTAAGCTGCTTTCTCGCCTGCAAATACAGCCTGTATTAGCTCTCTATCGCTTGGTGTTGTCAAATCGGGACCCTCAAGCCTTGAGGTACTCTATGAAATAGTGACCAAATAGAGCAATTTGTCTACCAGAATTTTGAAGTTTTTGGTATTACGCGAATTATTGTGGTAAATTGATGTTAGATGAAGATACGGAATGGCTTTTATATCCTGTCATTATAGGTCATTAACGTGTTACGACAGGTTATGGTCAAGCTGCGTTGCCCAATCTATGGCAGGTTTTCGAGGTCAGCCAGGTCCTTGTGCCTGCCACAGGCCTGCTTATTGATCTTCAGTTGCTTCAAGCTAATCAAGTTGACTTTCACGCCGTCCAGTATATCCACTACACGCTGCGCGTAACATTCATTGAAATTAACACCGGACACCGTTGTGGCCAGTTCTATCCTGACAGGTGGTTCGCCCAGGCGGATTATTTGCCATTCTTTGAGGAAAAGCTCCGGCGATAATTCGGGAAGGTCAAAGCCAAACTCTTTTAGGACAGTAACAATCCTCTGGGAATTAGCCGGATTCATAGCAATCCAAATATCCATATCGACGGTAGCCCGCGGATAACCATGATAACCAACAGCGTATCCACCGATAAGCAAATACTCAACTTGATGAGCGTTGAGTAATTTCAAGAACTCTTTGAAGTCGGATGGCAGATGAATCGTAGCCATAGAGAATTTGCCGCATCAATTCAACGGCTTCCAAGCGTTCGTAAGGGGTTTTAGAAAGCCAATATGATTTCTCATCTGACTGGTCGAGAACTGATGCTACTATGAAAACATCTCTTTTTATCTTCGGAAAATCGATCCTGTCCATACAATAATTATACCAGAAAAAGACAATGGTGTAAACAAAACTTCTTTATCCGTAATTGGCCACGATCTTTATGACAATTATTAGAATGGTCATAACTTGACATCAGCAATAGAATGAAGTAAAAGAGGATTCAGGACACAAAACCAAAGACTCAAGACCAACTACGAGATGCCTTTCATAGTTTACCCTGAACTGAGTCGACGGGCTTCACGAGATACGAATTTATGAACGTAATCGCAGTAGATATCGGTAATACAAATATTGATATCGGGCTTTTCCTCGACGGCGAAGAGCAATTTATCAAATCCATCCCCGGCCGGTCCCACAAAAAACTCACAGATTGTCTCAAATCGGCCTGGCAAAAAATCCCTATCGCCGAAAGCTCAAAAGAGAAGAAACGCGACGGCGTCATTGTAATCAGTAGTGTAAAACCCGCCTGGACCAAACTCATCCAGCAAATAGTAAAGGACAATCTCGACGAAAAGGTCTATATCATAGGCAAAGACATACCTCTGCCAATGACTCTCTGGGTGGATGAGCCGGGCAAAGTCGGTACAGACAGGGTAGTCTCAGCAGCCGCAGCCTATGCTGTCGTTGAGGATGCAGTGGTAGTAGCTGATTTCGGCACCGCTGTCACCATCGACCTCGTTGACAAAAACGGCATTTTTCTTGGGGGTGTCATTTGCCCGGGCTTTGAAATCAGCACAAAAGGCCTGAAAGAAAATACCGCCCAACTGCCAAAAGCAAAAGTCACCAAACCGAAAGCCCCATATGGCAAAAATACTACCGAGGCCATAAACTGCGGGTTGTACTACTCTGCCATTGGAACACTGGAGGAGGTTATCAGGCGCTACGCAGAAAAAATCGACAAATGGCCACAAACGGTCATTACCGGCGCCGCCGCCAGAACAATAAAGGACGACTGTAATTTCATAGATTCCTTCGTACCCAACCTGGTCGTAAAGGGCATTGTCCTGGCCTACAAAAGATATATCGAAAAAAAATAGGGTAGGGGGCAGGTCTTCTTGCCTGCCTTGTTACTTATGACTGTCTACGCTGCAGTAACTACCGGCAAGGGCACCGGTGCAATATCGACCATTCAGGTCTTCGGCGAAGAGTCCAAAGCCATCATAAAAAAGATATTCAGGCCGGCTGGAACGAAACCAGCAGAACTCAATACCGGCGAAATACTGCTCGGCACAATCACCGATGGCGCCGGGATTGTCGACCAGGTTACAATCGGCTGCGAGCAGACCAATAACTTTGCAATAAACTGCCACGGCAATCCACTGATTGTTGCTGATATAATGCAGCTGCTCGGCCAACACGGTGCCAAACTCGTAGGCGCCGAACAGCTTCTGACCAAAATCTTCTCTGCACAAAAACCTACCAGCACAATCGCAGTCGAAGCCAAACTGGCCCAGCCAAAGGCCAAAACCATCCAGGGCGCCAAAATAATCGCAAATCAAATCGATGCAGGATTAAGCAAAAAACTGCAGAACTGGCTTGAGAACATAAACGATATTTCTCTCGGCAAGATTAAAGCCGAAGCAATCCAGATACTGCAAACAAGTCAAGCCGCAAAGCTCATTATCTATGGCTGTACGTTGGTTCTGGTCGGCCCGCCGAACAGCGGCAAAAGCACGCTCCTTAATTATCTGGCCGGCCGACAAAAAGCCATAGTTACCGACATCAAAGGCACAACCCGGGACTGGGTATCGGCCCAATGCCAGATTGCCCCGCTTTGGCTAAAGTTAATCGACACAGCAGGACTGGATGAAAAGCTCGCAGCAACTCCCAGAGGTGCCGTTGAAAAAGCCGCCCAACAAAAAAGTATTCAGATTTTAGAAAAAGCGGATTTGGTCTTACTGGTTCTGGATAACAGCCAGCCGGCAGAGGAGCTTGATGACCGGTTCAGCGAAAAAATCGCCGACAAGAAGGTCTTGGCGGTACTGAACAAATACGATTTGCCCGGAAAATTCGACACCGCCAAGCTGCCTGAAAATCTAAACAGCACAGTGCAAATAAGCGCTAAAACAGGTGCTGGAGTCGAAAATCTTCTTGAAGAAATCCGGCAGGTTTGCAGCGTCGCCGACTACGATTTAAAAACCACTGTGTGCTTTACCACCCGACAGGAAAACCTCTTAAAGCAATTGAAAAACGCCAAATCCAAACAGCAGGCCGTCTCAATCATTACAGAGTTGTTAAATGGGAAAATCATATGAGATTGCTTCGACCGCCTTCGGCGAACTCGCAATGACATAGAGGGGTTGTTGACATAACGTGATATCTATGTCATTGCGAGGAGCTTGCCCCTTAGGGGTATAGCGACGAAGCAATCTAAATTGATATAGGATGTAATGAATCAATATTGGGTATATATAGTAACAAATGTCAGAAACACGGTTCTCTATACAGGTGTTACAAACAATCTTCTCAGTAGAATTGCCAATCACAAAAATAGAAAAGGCTCGAAATTTACAAGTAAGTATAACATCTCAAAGTTAGTCTGGTACGAGGGTTTCTATCGGATACAGGATGCCATAGCCGCTGAGAAGAAAATCAAAGCTGGCTCACGTGCCAAGAAAATTAAACTGATAGAAAGTGAAAATCCTGAATGGGACGATTTATATAAGCAGGTGGCTGATTGAGATTGCTTCGCTTCGCTCGCAATGACAGCTTAACGTTCCTTTTGTCATTGCGAGGCCTGCGAAGCAGGCCGTGGCAATCTCTCACTATCAACTCCATGAATACAGAGTTGTTAAACGGCCGGCTTAGTGTATAATCAGTACTTATGGCCCCCATAACTGAAAAACTAACG
>CAYGBH010000180.1:0-8073 GCA_964348055.1 uncultured Pirellulales bacterium | reverse complement strand
GGTGGGCTTGCGAACCGCAAGAGTCAGTTCCTTTTGCATCGCACCGAGCTCGACCCAATCGTGAAACTTGATGTCTTTGTGCGCCTTATACACGGCCTTGGCCACGAGGTCGGCAACCTCACGCATCTTTTCATAGGGAGGCGGGCGTCGCTCGGGTTTCTTTGGCCAGTTGATATTGTTGATGTCGGCACTTGTTCCGTTGGACATGATGCCGACGAAAGGCGGGTCGAGCCGGTCGGCACCAAGCAATTGCTGGATTCGGTCGGCAAAAACACCGAAATAGTCGGCAGAAATGACACCTGACGCACCCGGCCCTACATAGTGCAATGAATAGTTTGCCAAAAGCGCGATAGGCCGACCGTCAATCGACTGGACGGACAGAAACGCGACTTCCGGATCGGTGGGACCGGCTGCCTTGAGAATGTTCGGATTGCCCCGGCCGGGATTCATGACGACCTTGTCCTCTGTGCCGAAAGGATTTGGGGTTGGTGTGTCGGGCTTCATAAAATAGCGCCGGTTGAAGACCTGCGTGGGTGCCTGGCCGGCACCCCAGCCGATTCGAGCCGGCTCCAGGTTGTTTACAGCCCGGCGGACACCATCGGCAATCCGCATTACGAGAAACCGCTGATAGTCGTTCAATTCTTTATATTGTATGAGACGATTCGGGCCCCTTGCACTGATAGAAGAGTGCGTGTGAACGGCCGAGGCCATCACATTCTCCGGTGGTATGTCCGTCTTCTCGTGAATGATTTGCCTGGCTGCATCGTAAACCTCGCGCGCGATGCCCAGGTTGTCGCAGACTACAAACACCAGTCGGCTTTTGCCGTTGTCAAGGACCAGACATTTGGCATACAATTCATCGTGCACATGCTTACCCGGCGGTGAAGCCCAACCTCCCACAACAGGCTTATCGAGAGGTGGCGTAATGTTGCTGGCAGCGGCACCGGCTCTTAAAGTGCGTGGTCGATTGACCGAGCTTTTTGATTTTGGCTCGTCCGCGGCCCACACAGTCACCGAGCTAACCATCACTATCAAACATACGAGGATTCGAATCTTGACCCT
This sequence comes from uncultured Pirellulales bacterium, assembly GCA_964348055.1. Lineage (GTDB taxonomy): Bacteria > Planctomycetota > Phycisphaerae > Sedimentisphaerales > Anaerobacaceae > JAUXAL01. The sequence continues at coordinate 7,011 of CAYGBH010000180.1, read as the reverse complement.
TGAACAGTTCATTATTTGACACCTCCTTTATTTTGTTTTGGATTCCCGCCCGCCTACCCAGAGGCTTGTCCGTCGGGCAGGCCTTGCGGGGTCCATCTTGCAGCTTATTCTAACTCTTGAAAGACTTTTACAGCAACAATATTTTCTCGTTATGATTGTCCTGAAAATTCACCCGTAGTTTTCGATACAACCACCTACTGAGTAATTGATTCACGATGAGGGCCTGATTTGCTATAATATAATGTCGGGCTGGCAGCAAGCGCGCGTAACTAAAAGACTGATTTTTTGCGGTCGCCACGGCGCTCAGCCGGGAACGAAACGAAATGACCAAGACAAATATAACGGGATTCACATTAATCGAATTATTGGTTGTAATCTCGGTCATTGCCCTTTTGATGGCCATTCTCTTTCCCGCTCTGCAAAGGGCCAGGGACGCGGGGAAACGGACACTGTGTTCGAGCAACTGCCGCCAAACGGGTCTTGGACTTCATATGTACGCAGAAGACCACGATGGGAAAATGATTCCGATTACGAACACCGCAGGAAAGGAGATGCCAATCGACCAAATGCAGGCTTGGAATGGCGTTATTGCTTATACACCCACCGCCAAGGTAGGCGATAAGTACAAACCTTTGCATCTGGCAGTGCTTTATGAATCCGGCCTTGTTGAAAATCCTGAAGTCTTCTATTGTCCGGCCCAACCCCGGCTCAAAGAGTATCCTATCCCTTACTATTATGATTTCTATACCGGTCACGGCAGCTATCGGTGGGGCTCTCAGGTCCCGAGTATTCCGGGATTGGCCGGCCACGTATTTGTCCGCACCTCCTACAACTACTGGACTGGCGGGAAAAAGCGGCTTGACGAAGCTGCCCGTAAACCTGTCATGGTTGACAACCTACAGGAGTGGGAAGTCATTCCACATCGCAGAGGCTCTTCAGCACCTCAGGGCGTAAGCGCACTGTTCGGGGACGGCCACGTGAGCTTCTGCATCGGCGAAGATATCTTCGACAAGGATTTGTGGCCACTGGAGCCCGGGTGGTATAATGGGCCGGGCGACAACCGGGCTGTCTTTGACGAGATTCTAAGGAGGATTGAGCAGAGCCATCAGTAGTAGTCGAGCCGGGTAATAGCGCGATATTATTCAGTTGACGGCGCAGTGTTTCTTTAGTAAAAAAGCAAACTATCCCGAAGGACATCCGTATGAGCCGAACGGGAACGGGCCTTAGCTGACGGCCGACCACGTTGGAAGCAGGGCGTGGACTTTTTATCGCCGTGGAGGCGGCGATAAGAAAAAAGAAAGGTAAGAGGACAACAAAGTAGAGCCCTTTAACGTATACTCTAACAAGAAAGTGAAGTGCTTATGAAGAAAAAAAGCCGATTCTTTATGATTTTTGCCTGTCTTTTGGTCATTGTCTCGGTCTCTTTGGCGGCGGCAGCTCAGCGGACGGCACAGCAGCGACGGGCCAGGCAGATCCTGAAGGCAACAGGCGTTACCGGCGGGCTTGTGGTCCATGTCGGCTGCACCGATGGCAGGCTGACCTCTGCACTGCATGCCAATGACCGCTACCTTGTTCACGGCCTGGATGCCGATGCCGACAACATTGAAAAAGCCCGCGACTATATTCGCTCCCTGGGTCTCTATGGCAAGGTCTCTGTAGAGCTGTTTACGGGCAACCATCTGCCATACACCGACAATCTTGTTAATCTCATAGTCTCTGAGGACCTCGGTAGAGTTTCTATGCGCGAAGTGATGCGCGTGCTGTGTCCCAACGGCGTAGCGTATGTCAAAAAAGGCCGGACATGGACCAGGACCGTCAAGCGGCGTCCCCAAGAGCTCGACGAGTGGACACACTTCCTCCACGATGCGACCAATAACGCCGTCGCCAAAGATTCGGTCGTGGGGCCGCCGTATCACGTCCAGTGGGTCGGTGACCTCAAATGGGCCAGAAGTCACGACCATCTCGCCAGTGTCAGCGCCGTAGTCTCGTCCGGCGGACGCATCTTCTACATTGTTGATGAGGGGCCGATTGCTTCGGTCGCATTGCCGGCCAAGTGGTTCCTCGTGGCGCGGGATGCATTCAATGGCGTGATTCTGTGGAAGCGGCCGGTCGGGCCTTGGGAGGGACATCTAAGAGGTTTTCGCAGCGGCCCCGCTGAGCTGCCGCGAAGGCTCGTTGCCGTCAACGACCGCGTGTACGTTACCCTCGGTTACGGCGAGCCGACGACCGTTCTCGATGCAGCGACAGGCAAAACCATCAAGACCTTCGACGGAACCGAAGGCACGCTCGAAATCGTGTGTCACGACGGCGTGCTCTTCCTCGTGGTAGGTGAGCCTGCACGACAGAAAATCCCAGCGTCCGCCGCTGGCGGCAAGAGCCTGGGGCAGTGGAGTTGGTGGCCTATATACGCCGGGACAGTGCAAAGCAAACGCATCTTGGCGATTAAGAGCGAGACCGGTGACGTTTTATGGAAAAAATCCGACAGTGACACGGCTGACCTGATGCCTTTGACCCTTGCCGTTTCTGATGGTCGTGTTTTCTTCCAGAACGCCGACGACGTAATCTGTCTGGATGCCAAATCCGGCCACGAACTTTGGCGCGCCTCTCGGCCTATCAGCCTCAACCGCTTAGGATGGTCAACCCCCACACTTGTGGTCCACGATGGTGTCGTGTTGTCCGCCGACCGTGCCGTCTCTGCTCAGGACCAGAATGAGCCTGCAGGCCCGAGAAAAGTACAGTGGGTCGTAAACAGCAAGGGCGGTGATGCACCAGTTGGCCAGCTTATTGCATTTTCGGCAAAGACCGGCCAGAGATTATGGAGTTGCCCGTGCCGTGAAACTTATAACGCCCCGGTAGATGTTTTTGTAACCGGCGGACTTGTCTGGACCGGAGACCTCGTGCGTGCACGCGATCCGGGCATCACTTTGGCGCGTGCTCTGAAAACGGGCGAAATCAAGAAGCAACGCACACCGGACAGCGAGTTCTTCACACCCGGAATGGGCCATCATCGCTGCTACAGGAACAAGGCGACCAACCGCTATCTTCTACTCGGCAGGGCGGGAGTTGAGTTCATCGAGCTCGGGTCCGGAAAGGCCATCCCAAATCATTGGGTTCGCGGTGGCTGTCAGTATGGGATTATGCCGTGTAACGGTCTTCTCTACGCGCCGTCTCATTCCTGTGCCTGTTTTATCACGGCCAAGCTCAGCGGCTTTAATGCACTGGCCCCGGCTAGGGACTCAAAGGCCCAGCGTCCAGGTTCCCGAGTGCGGCTTGAGCGTGGTCCTGCCTACTCAGAAGACAGAAGTCAGATGACAGATGACGGAAGTGCCGACGATTGGCCGACGTATCGCCACGATGCGGCCCGTAGCGGTTGTACGAAATCGACCGTTCCAGCGGCTCTAAGTCTAACATGGCAGGCCCAGCTTCGCGGCAGGCTCACAAGTCCCGTCGTTGCCGACGGCAGGGTTTACGTAGCATCTGTGGACATGCACACTGTCCACGCCATTGATGCAAACAATGGCAAAGAGCTTTGGAGTTACACGGCTGGAGGCCGGGTCGATTCACCTCCCACGATTTACAGAGGACTGGTGCTTTTCGGGTCCGCGGATGGCTGGGTCTATTGTATTGCCGCCGCTGACGGCGGGCTCGTTTGGCGTTTTCGAGCCGCACCAGAAGACCGGCGGGTGGTGGCCTACGGACAATTGGAATCGGTCTGGCCCGTTCATGGCAGTGTGCTCGTGCACGACGATTTCGCATATTTCGCCGCGGGAAGATCGTCCTATCTCGACGGCGGCATCTACCTGTATCGGCTCGACCCGAAAACGGGCAGGAAGCTCTCGGAAACGTGTATTAACAGTCGCGACCCGAAGACCGGGGCCGAGCCGGAAGGAATAATCCGGGGCACCAACATGCCGGGGGCGCTTCCGGATGTTCTCTCAAGTGACGGCACATCCGTTTACATGCGACATATGAGATTTGACCTCAATGGTGTCGAGCAGGAACAAACCGTACCGCACCTGTACAGTTCGGTCGGCTTTCTCGATGATTCCTGGTGGCACCGGACGTACTGGCTCTTCGGAACAAAGATGAATTCCGGCTACGGCGGATGGCCGACCATCGGTAACGTCGTGCCTTCAGGCCGGCTGTTGGTGCTCGACGACTCGAACATCTATGGATTCGGACGAAACGAGTACGGCACGCACGGCAGCCACATAGGCCTGGGCAAGACGCACTTTCGTCTCTTCGCCGCCAGCCGTGAACCTCTGAGTGTTGAGAAACCGGTGGACAAGAGGAAGCGCCGAGCCCCAGCCAAGTCCACAGTCAAGTATTACTGGTCCCGGCAGGCCCCGCTGGTCGTCCGAGCGATGGTCCTCGCGGAGACAACGCTGTTGCTGGCCGGCATACCGGACTCCGGTAGTGACCGAGCTGATGCTCTCGCAGCATTCGAGAGTGGGTGCCAGGCAGGCAGTGGCGCTGTTTTGTACGTCGTGTCATCAGCCGATGGCAGGAAACTCGCCGAATACGAACTGGATTCACCGCCGGTCTTCGACGGCATGGCTGCGGCGAACGGTCGGCTGTATCTTGTGAGCAACGACGGCAAGATTACCTGTTTTGGAGCGAACTAATAGTGGAGTACACAGATATGAAACGACGCTACACTACAATAATACTAATGGGCCTTATTGTGTTGGCCGCCAGCCCGGCGTCTGCCTGTCTCGTGCCGGTTTTTCGCTACGCTCTGGAAAGATGGGCGGCGGATTATTATGAGGCGGTATTAATCCATCAAGGTCAATTGGAGGAGGACCAGAAGCAGCTCCTAAAAGAGCTGCGACAGGAAGACTCCGAGACAGATGCTTTCCTGAATTTACGCATTTTGGAAGCGGATATTACCGCAACCACGGACGAGAAAGTTAAGGGTCTGTTGATGAGCGAAGAACTCCCGGAGACACTGCCGGTTCTGGCTCTCTGGTATCCCTGGCACAGAGGTCGGACGCCCCCCGTTTGGATGGGCGAGCTCACGCCATCAACGGTGGCGGCGTTGGTTCAATCCCCAACACGTCAAAAGTTAGCTGAGCGTTTGATTGACGGACAAACAACAGTATGGATTTTCGTCGAATCGGGTGACGCCGGCAAGGACAAAGCAGCGAGGCAGCTGCTCGCCCGGGAGTTGGAAGCGGCGACTAAGGAGTTGAAGGAGATGGCTCCACCACCGATTGAAGAATTAGGGGGGGCTGAACTGTCGTACGAATTTTCGATTTTGCCTCTGTCGCGCACTGACGCCAAGGAGCAGATGCTCCTGGTTATGTTGTTGAACAGCGAACCGGATCTTCACGAATACGCAAATGAGCCAATGGCGTTCCCCGTATTTGGGCGGGGTCGCGTCCTTTGCGCGCTTGTGGGGGCTGGTATTCGCGCCGATAACATTCGAGAAATCGTCGCTTTTTTGACCGGACCCTGCGGCTGCGAAATCAAAATGATGAATCCGGGTACTGACTTGCTTATGGCAGCGAACTGGGACGCGGCGGTGATGGAATTCTACGAGACGGAATATCCGCTACCGGAACTCACCGGTGTAATGCCGGAGGCGCCAGTTAAACCCGCGGACACAAATGCTGTAACGGCGGTGGATACAATCGCTGTAACGACGGCGGACACAACCGCTGTGACGGCCGCGGACACAAACGCTGTGATACCCGTGGACACAAATCCTGTGAAACCCAGAGCTCAAGAGCAAAAGCTCCGTGGATTAGGTGTTATGGCAACAACGACTGTGATGCTCGTGGTCATCGGCCTGGTGGTTGCTTTGGGAACCCTGGTTGTGAGTTGGCGCCGGAGGGCACAGCTATGACGATTTGGAAGTTGGTGATAAGCGAAATCCGGCATCGCAAGGTGAACTTTGCGCTGGGTGTGTTATCTGTGATGGTGGCAAGCGCTTCGTTCATCGGCTCTGTCACACTCTTACGAATCCATGATTTGCGAACGGGCCGGATACTTGACCAAAAAGAGGCCGAGCTGGCAGAAAGAATGACTCAGCTTAAGGACGACACCCGCAAGGCCATGTTGAAACTCGGTTTTAATGTTGTCATTCTGCCCAAAGACCAGAATCTGGCAGACTGGTATTCGGACGATTACGCATCGAAGTACATGCCCGAAGATTACGTGCACCGGCTGGCGAATTCCAAAATCGTCACGGTTCGTCATTTTCTTCCCAGTCTGCAGCAGAAGATCGACTGGACTGAACGAAAGCGCAAGATTATCCTGGTGGGCACTCGTGGCGAAGTCCCGAATCTGCACAAGAACCCCGTTAAACCGCTGGTGCAGCCGGTGCCGCCCGGAACCGTCAGCCTGGGCTATGAGCTCCATCGAAGCCTGGACCTGAAGGTTGGCGAGACGGTTGAGTTGATGGGCCGGCCGTTCGTCGTGCAGGCCTGCCACAAAGAGCGTGGGAACAAGGATGATATCACAGCTTGGATATACTTGGCTGAAGCTCAGGAGCTGCTGGACAAAAAGGGGCTGATTAATGCTATCTTGGCGTTGGAATGCCTTTGTATTCCAGATGCATTGCCGCAGATACGCAAGGAGATCGCGGCCATCTTGCCGGGCACGCAGGTTATCGAGCGAGGTTCCCAAGCTCTCGCGCGGGCCGAGGCACGCACCAAAGTCGAAAACGAAGCCCGAATTGCCATCGAAAAGGAGAAACTGGGCCGTGAACACCTAAGGGCGGCTCGGGAACGCCTTGCGTCCATACTGACACCCGTGGTTGTGGCCGCTTGCGCAGTGTGGGTCTCGCTGTTGGGCTTTACGAACGTCCGGGCAAGGCGGGAAGAAATCGGAATTCTGCGGACACTCGGAGTCTCTGCGAGAGGCGTCCTGCTCATGTTCCTGTCCAAACATGTTCTTGTTGGTGTGCTTGGTGGGGCGTTGGGCTTTGGCGCCGGGGTGCTGTCAGCCGTTTACTTCAGCGAAACTCTCGAAGGAACACGCCTCTGGATAACTGGTACGAACTTTTCA